>CAIJNJ010000346.1 GCA_903821975.1 uncultured Bacteroidota bacterium | reverse complement strand
CATGTGATGCGCTTACAGGTGCCGGTAAAATATTTGTTTGCGCTGCGGGTAATAACGGAGAAGACACCGTTCACCTCGGGAAAATATTTACACCAACGGATACAACGGTAAGCACTTTCGTTACCTTCTCGTCCTACCTCGATACTGCCAACCAAAAAACATGGGTGGATGTATGGGGCGATACCGGCAGCAGTTTTTGCCTGCGTGTAAAATTGTACCGTGCCGATACAGCCGTTGATTCAACACCATTCCTGTGTGTTGCAGATACCGTGCATACCTACAATCTTATAGGTTCTAATGGCGATACCTGCTTTGTAACAATGACTATGGCAAACCCCGAATACAACGACAAGCCACATGCGTTGTTATATTTTTACAGCCGCGTACACGATAACATCTGCCTCACTGCCCAATCCTCGAATGCGATCATGAATATGTGGGAAGGCTACGTGATACCTCCGGAAGGGTATTATGGATATCTCAAGAAGCTGGGTTATTCCTTTGCAGTATCCGGCGATGCTAAAATGACGGTCTCTGATATTGGCTGCACCCGTTCGGCGATCACGGCTGCTGCATATACATCCAAGGTCAGTTTCAGGAATATTGCAGGCACCTCCTTATTTTACCCGGGCGGTATTCATGGGCATATCGCACCTTTCTCCAGTTTCGGACCCACAGAAGATGGCCGCATCAAGCCTGATATTTCCGCTCCCGGCTTTGCACTCGCATCGTCTGTAAACTCGTACGACACCAGCTATAATTACGGCCAGGCAAACTACAGCAGCATTATCAGCATGGACACTGTTGCCGGAAGAAAGTATCCGTACGCTATGCTCGCAGGTACTTCTATGGCATCTCCTTGTGTGTCGGGTATAGTGGCCATGCTCCTGCAACTGGATCCTACACTTACTCCTGATTCTGCAAAAGCGGTATTTGCTGCCACCGCTATTACAGATATCTATACTGGTGTTTTACCTGCCGCAGGCACTACTACATGGGGCCACGGAAAGATAAACGCGTACAAATCGCTTCGCTACATGGTGGGTAACCTCAGTGTTGAAAATACACTCAGCCCCGATCCTATGGATTGTATCCTCTATCCAAACCCCAACAGGGGCGGCTTTACTATTGCGTATCAAAGTAAAGTACAGGAACAACTGACTGTTGAAGTGCTTGACATTACAGGTAGGTTGGTGAATACGCAATACTGGTATGTAAATATCGGCAACAATAATAAGCAGTTCAATGTTGGTACACTCGCAAAGGGTGTTTACTTAGTGAAGATATCATCTTTACAAGGCAACAATGTGATAAGAATGACTGTTGAATAGTGAGCCGCTAAATAATTAATAAAAATGCCCCCGAATTTCGGGGGCATTTTTATTTGGTTTATCTTCTACCGCCTTCGTGTGGTTCTTCACGTGGTGCCAGCTGAGGTCTTTCCTGCGGTGCCGGTTGAGGCCTTTGCTGAGGCATTGGTTGCGGTCTTTGCTGTGGCATCGGTTGTGGACGCTGCTGCGGCATTGGCTGAGGCCTTTCCTGTGGCTGAGGCCGCTGTTGCGGCTGAGGTTGTGGTCTCTGCTGCGGTTGAGGTTGTGGTCTTTGTTGCGGTTGTTGCTGCGGCTGTGGTCTTTGTTGCGGTTGCGGCCTTTGTTGAGGCTGTGGTTGCGGTCTGTTTTGTGGCTGTGGATTATTTTGCGGTTGCGGCCTTTGTTGTGCAGGTTGCGGCTGTGGCCTGTTTTGCTGTCCAGGTGCATTGCCATTTCTTGGCCCGGCTGCTCCCGGGTTTCCCGGTGCTTTATTTTGTATCTGCTGCCTGAAAGCAGGTTGTTTTCCTGCGCTTATTGTAGTGTTCTCGTGTGGTTTACCTAATGGCCTTGGTGCCGCAATAACGTTAGCAGGGCGTGCATTGCTCACAGTAGCCCTGTTCACTGCGGGGCGATAGATGCTCACGTTATTACCGCTGATTCCCGGAGCACCCGGCCTTCCGCCCGGTGTTAAATGATAGGTTTGCACTGGCCGGTGGGTCACCGCCTGGATAGCATCTCCCCTTGGTCCGTAATTATAACGGACATGGGTATGATTATCAGCATAGTAGTTATTTACAAAACTTGTCTGGCGGATATATTCTCCGTTATATCCCGGCCCTCTCCAGTGATGATAGCAATCAGGTGAGTACATATACTGCGGCCCTACGAATATCCACCAGCTATCAGGGCAATTGTACGATAGACCTGCTCCGGGACCCAATGGTGCCCATCCGCAATACTCGCCGCCCATGCGCCAGCTCACCCATGCGGGTGCCCACTCATAACCCGGCAGCCATACCCAGCCATAATAGGGGTCGTATGTCCAGCGGCCATAGTGATAGCAGGCCCATCCCCATGGGTCATCAGATACCCACGTGTTCCCATAGTCGGTCATCACCCAGTGGCCGTTACTGCCGTACGGGCGGAAATCTCCGCCTTCGTTGGGCACCCATACATTGCCATATTGGGGGTCATTCACCCACTGCCCGTATGGGGATAGCTCATCGTAAAAGGTCTGGTAAGATACGGTAACATCCTGTGCATGCGCTCTCGGGGCGCTACCTGTAACGAACAACAGGCTTAACAGCACAATGCTTATTAGCCCGCCAATAGTTTTGTTTTTCATGTGGTTTGTTTTTGTTGATATTTTTAAGTGTGTATTCATATCCAATTCAATATGCAGTCCAAAAACTGTGAAGGTGGTGTTAATCCATGCTTTTTAGGCTATGCAATAATAGTGCCACCACATGGCGGGCAAATTCCATCTCGATAACTATCGGGACCAAAGAACAAAGACCATGGGCATGTAAGCTTTCAAAACAAAAAATCCCCGGCAGAAGCCGGGGACTTGGTCCCGATAGCTATCGGGATGAATTTTCTATTTCGAATTTCAGTTACACAGTAACAGCCAGTGCTTCAGCCATTGTCTTGCCAATGTTCGCCGGGCTATCCACCACACGGATACCGCATTCGCGCATGGTCTTCATTTTTGCCGCTGCTGTATCATCAGCACCGCCTATTATAGCACCCGCATGGCCCATACGACGGCCTGCCGGTGCAGTTTGGCCAGCTATGAAGCCTACCACAGGTTTTCTCATATTGTTCTTCAGCCAGTAAGCGGCTTCTGCTTCCATATTACCACCTATCTCACCGATCATGATGATGCCGTCTGTTTCCGGGTCGTTCATCAGCAGTTCTACAGCTTCTTTAGTGGTGGTGCCTATGATCGGGTCGCCGCCTATGCCTATCGCTGTAGAAATACCGAGGCCAGCCTTTACCGCCTGGTCTGCTGCTTCGTAAGTTAATGTACCTGATTTAGATACGATACCTATGCGGCCCGGTTTGAATACGAAGCCAGGCATAATGCCTACTTTAGCCTCGCCTGCGGTGATCACACCGGGGCAGTTAGGCCCTATAAGGCGGCAATTGCGGCTCTTTATGTATTCACGTGCCTTTACCATGTCCTGTACAGGTATGCCTTCTGTGATACAGATGATCACCTTTATACCGGCATCAGCAGCTTCCATAACCGCATCGGCAGCAAATGCCGGTGGTACGAAGATGATAGACACATCAGCGCCTGTTCCGTCCACTGCATCTTTTACGGTGTTGAACACAGGTTTGTTAAGATGTTGTGTGCCACCTTTTGCAGGCGTTACACCACCTACTACATTAGTGCCATATTCTATCATTTGGGTAGCATGAAATGTACCTTCTGTACCGGTAAAACCCTGTACAATAACCTTTGAATCCTTATTTACTAAAACAGACATGGTCTAAAAATTGTTTTTGTTAGTTGGATGTACCTGCCGTGGCAGAGCGCGCAAATTTAAGCTAAATACACGCAAATACAAATTTGGTAGCTAAATGCCCGCCACGCTTGCTTTGGCGGATGCTTACAGGCCATAATAGGTATAAATACCTATTTCCCGAAACGGGTATTTGTACTCATTAGAATAATGGCAATGCGAGATAGGTTTGCATCAAAATCAAAACATATGAAAAGTACCGTTTTATGCTCAGCATTATTAGTGATCTCATTCGCACTCACTGCTGCAAGAGTCGTTGCGCAGAATTATTCCGGGGCATCCGCAGCTATTTGCGCACAGTCCGGATCTGCCACCACTACCTTCCATAACAATTTACCACCTGCAAACGACAGTGGGGCTTATGGCGCAATAGTCTTTCCGGCTACACTATCTCTGTACCCAAACCCGGCAGTGAATGAGCTGACCATAGATATGGGGACAAACATGGGTGAAAATAAAAACCTCTATAGTTTAGCCGTATTAATAAACAGTTCAGGCTTTGTATTAACGACAATCCACCTCAACCCTGATCAGACAAAAATTGATATCAGCAGGCTGCATACAGGTATGTACTACATAACATTAAGAGGCGAGAGTGGCATTAAGGTGCTCAAGTTCGAAAAAATGTAATAAAATATCATATTTGATCAATGCAAACGGCTGGTATTCCCGGCCGTTTGTATTGATATAAACCCATCATAAAACAGTCCGCTAACCTTTTTTAACGTAATAATTTGCGGCCAAACTACTATATTCGCAGCCT
>CAIJNJ010000345.1 GCA_903821975.1 uncultured Bacteroidota bacterium | reverse complement strand
CAGATCTGCGTCCCATAAAATCGAACAATATCGAACAGATATGTAGCCGCAAGTACCAAAAACTGAGCCCAACTTTTCAGGTTTCTCCTATGAGAGCTCTAAAAAAAGAATGCCCCCACGGGGAATAAAATACAGAGGCTTCAGAGCTAAACTATATTTAATTATATTGCTTTATATTGAATAGTGTGTCCACCTTTGTCCACCTAAATGAGTGAAACTACCTTAAAGCCTAGATACCCTAAAACGGTTAAATCAGGCTCTTCATCAGTTAAAGTTTATAGAAGTAAACAAATTAGAAATAAAAGTGGTTACTTGTTTAGAGTTGCTTGGACAACACCTGAGGGACGCAAAAGGGAGTCATTTGCAAATGAGAGTACAGCTTTAAATGAGGCTAGATTAAAAGCAGACCAATTGAACGCTGGTAGAATTGCTGGAGCAAACATGACTTTAGAAGATAGAGATGAACTTTCTGCAGCAAGACAACTTACTGGTAAAGTACCCCTAATAGCAGCACTAGAGGAGTGGCGTAGGGTAAGGCATTTAACAGATAATAACGCCATAGCAGCCGCAGAGGCGTGGGGTAGGCGTAATTCAACAAGATTTAATGAAATTAAGGTATCAGATGCAATAGATCGATTTATAGCATCTAAAGAGAAATCTGGTGCTCAGGGAGAACGTACATATAGAGCTAAACTTAAGCCTCTAACTACTGCTTTTCCTGAACGAATGCTACATTCTATAACATCAACTGAATTTACTGCTTACCTAGAGACATTTTCAAACAACACTACACGTAATGACATTCGTAAGAGAACGGTAACATTATGTAAGTGGGCTCAGAAGAATAATCATTTACCACGTGGCATATCCTCTGAAATCGAGTTGACTGATAGATCCAAAGAGATGCCTCCTGAAATAGGAATCATTGATCCTATGACCTTTAAAAAGTGCTTAGACTATATTAAAGAGTTTCATGTAGAATACCTTGCTGCACTTGTTTTGGCTGGTTTCTGTGGCATTAGAATAGATGAACTGCATGGTAAAAAAGCAGATATGTCAAAACGTCAAATTTGGGAAGATATTAGTCTAGCTGCTAAAACTGTAAGCGTCACTGCTGTGAAAACAAACACTGCCGCTTGGAGAACCGTTCCACTATGTGATGCTGCAATCAAATGGTTAAAATTATGCAGTGTTCGAAATGGACCGATATGTTCTGAAGGGGCAATGCACAAGGTAAGGTTAATCTTGAAAGAAAATGTATCTGATTTACCTGGAAATTGCTTAAGACATAGTTTTATTACCTACAGAGTTGCGGCAGTTAAAGGTAATAAACCACAAGTAGCTACCGAAGCAGGTAATAGTGTTAAGGAGATAGATAAGCATTACAGAAGGCCAAAGTCTAAAGCTGAAGGTTTAAAGTGGTTTTCAGTATCACCTTAATTTTTTAAATAATATTTAGTATTATTTAATACCATGATTATTAATATTTTATAAAAGTACTTATAAAGTATAAAAAACTATATTGACTCAAATTTACCGCAAGTGGTTTGTCTTTAGATGACATACCCAAGTAAAAATAATACCGCTCATACTATATCGAATTTTGCTACTGAAAGATTCATGACATCAACAGATGTGATGAAATTATTAAATTATCGATGTAAAGCTACCTTTTGGACTGCAGTGCATAAATTTGGAATACCATATGTCAGAATTAATTCAAAGAGATGTATGTTTGTGGAGAGTGTGCTCAACGATTGGTTGAAATCAAAGTCAGTTCCCTGACGGCAGGATTTGTTGTAGGTGGTGCTACCTCATTACAAGTCCTTATACGGGCAAGTGGGCCAAAACTAGCTACAGCCCCATTTAATGTGCCGGGAGTTAAAATCGGTTAGGCTAATTGCCTAGATAGCTGCTAATAATGTAACTACATTATTGAGCGAAAATAGCACATTTCATCATGTTGCACAGGTAGGCACGAAATAGCATAAAATGGCATACGTTTTGGCAGGAATCTGGCAGGAATTTTTGCGCCACAAATATGATAGAATTTATGCTTCTCGCTATTAGTCCAGAATAGGTGACTGTCATGTGGCCTAGTTCTTTACAGATTTCCTAACCCCATGAAAAAAATCTCACTACTGCTACTGTCATTACTACTTGTTATCTTCATCTCTGGCT
>CAIJNJ010000344.1 GCA_903821975.1 uncultured Bacteroidota bacterium | reverse complement strand
GGCGTTTTGTTTTCCTATAAAAGGCGGAAATAAAAATAAGCGCAATAGCGAGCCCAATCGCAATGGCAATAATGATGTTCCTTTTCAGCAGGTTCTTATGCTCTGTGAGCTTAAGTTCTTTTATCCTGGCGTTAGATTGTTCGAGTTCGTAAACTGATTCCAGGTTCGCTATTTCTTTTGCTTTTTCAAGTGTAAAAATGTTTTGCTCAAGCTGCCGTTGTTCTTCCATTACAGAAACAAGCTCCTTGTAATTACCCAGTTGCTTATATTCTTGTGTCAGCCCCTCGTATACATCTCTCAGAATGTTTTTCTGGTTTATCTTTTTTGCAATCTCGAGCGCTTCATTTAATTGCTCAACAGACTTTTTCGGGTCGGTTTTGCCTGTTATGGACGCAATGTTCACCATTATACGCGCATGGTCTTCCGGCAGGTTTTTATCTTTTGTTATCTGTAATGCATCGTTAAAATACTTTAGCGCCTTTTCATCATCGCCAAACTCGTCGTACACAATGCCTGTATTTATCAGGGACAAGATGCGGACGCCAGTAAACTTTGGTTTGTCACTCAGTTGTAATGCGGTTTGAAAATACTCCAGGGATCTTTTCATATCCCCCTTCTTGGCGTATACGATGCCTACGTTATTATAGATATAGACCTTGCTGCTCGCAACCGGGGTGTCAGGTGAAAGAGCCAGTGCCTTATTATAATACTCAAGCGCCTTATCAAGATTACTGCTGAGCTCATTAACGACGCCCAGTTTAATGTATGTGTTTATGATGCCTTTATTGTTTTTGGCGTTTTCAAATGCTTTAAGGGCAAGCATAAAGTGCCTGGTTGCAGAATCGTACTTGCCACTTCTGCCATCAACAACCCCCAGTCCGTTATGCGCAGCACCTATCCCGCTCTGGTTATTTAATTCTTCAAATATTTTCAGGGCATCGATCTGTCTTTTCTTTGCCAGCTCCATGCGGCCCTGGGTGCCATCCTGATAGCCCAAAAGAGTGGTCATAGAAGCTATACCATACCTGTTGTTTTTAGCTGTAAATTGTTTCAGACCATCCTGAAGATAATAAATTGCGGAATCGGGATTGGAATATTGGTAGTACTCAAACAGATCGTTGTATGCATCAACTTTCAGCGAGTCATTAGGCGCGTTTTTCAGCTTTGTAAGCAACTGGGAAATATCATCCTGGGCTAATGTTGCAAAATGCAGCATTAAGGAAGCAACGAAAAGTCCAATAAACCTGATACTAACTACAAATGCTTTATTCTTCATAAGCTAAACGTGCTTCCCCCGTATTCCCCCCGAATGTTCAATTATGCCATTTACGCAATTATTTTTCAAATTATAGCTCAATTAATTATGATAATATTATATTGTATAAAAGGGCCTATTGTTGCCCAAGTATTTTATTGCTTATCTTACTCAAAAAAATACAGGAAATTATGAGCCGCTTACTTTTGGGGTCAGTTGCATTGCTTTGTGTAATAATGTTTAATTCCTGCGGACAAAAGGGAGCAGAAAATGAAGCGCATTTTCTGAAGGGGAATGATTACCTGCTCAATGGTGATTTTACCAATGCGAAGAAAGAGTATGAGGTGGCGATTAAAATAGATTCAAATAGCTGGAGAGCATGTTATGAACTGGCGGGGGTGTATGAGCTGGAAGGTGATTTTACTAATGCGCAGTATTATTTTGACAAGGCCGTAAAGATCAACCCTAAATTCACATTGGGTTTTTATAATAAAGCTAACCTAGAGGAACTGACCGGAGATGACAAGAACAGTGCCCTTGACCTGGAGAATACGATCAGTAATGATAAAAACTTCTTTTTGGCACTGCTGTCAAGAGGACGAAAGGAGTATGCCGC
>CAIJNJ010000343.1 GCA_903821975.1 uncultured Bacteroidota bacterium | reverse complement strand
GCGGTGTTTCCTGCCAGAACGGGGGCGCCTGCTCAAATGGTAGTTGTGTTTGTCCTTCGGGATACTCCGGCAGCTTTTGCGAATTGTCTTCTATAACATTTTCCAATGATACCTATACACCCATCCACATCACTGTAAATAACTCGCCTGCTACCATAGATGTAGGCAGCTCGGTAACATTCAGCGGCACAGCGGGCAGCACTGCGGCTGTTTATGCGTCTACCTCCGGCAGCACTACCAGTGGCACACAGGTAGGCCAGCTTATAGTATGGTCCTACACTGATAATTTCCCTGTTAACGGCAGTACGCTTACAGAACCTTTCGATGTAAGTTCAGACTACTTCTTCCTGAAACTGATAAATGTGAACCCTTCTGAGAGTATCATTACCGTGAAGGTAAATTACCAGACCACAGCAGAAGTAGATGATAATGTTACTGTACCTAATGACGGAAACACTTATGATATAGGCTATTACAGCGCCTACTCCAATACCGAAGTATATGCTGTAAGTGGCACAAGTGGTTTCTGGACATGGTTCCCATCAATTCCAAATACAGCTAATGCAGAAGTAACCCTTACCGCACACTAAACTTATCCGGTGGTATTCTTTTTGCGGGCCGGGCTGGTAAAGCGTTCGTGCATCCGGTTCTCATTGGCGGCAGCTATTATCTCGGCCACACGCTTTGATTTGAGTTCTTCGCTCTTTACATTGTTTATGAAGTAAAGGATGTATTTCTTATTGGTATTGCTGAGTGTCTCAAAGAACTTCTTTGCGGTTTTATTCTTTGCAAATGCTTTCTCCAGTATTGGTGGCACAGTAAAGGATTCGATATGGTCTATCTTATTCCAGGTGCCGTTCTGCTTTGCAGCTTCTATTTTTTCAAGGCCGGCAGGCGCCATAAGGCCTTGTTCTATAAGTGCTGCCACACGGTCTTTATTTAGTTTGGACCAGCCGCTTTTAGGCTTGCGAGGTGTAAACAACTGCATGTAACTATGCTCATCAATAGGGTTCAGTGTACTGTCTATCCAGCCGAAGCAGAGCGCCTCCTCTACAGCATCGGCATAGGGCACACGTGTTTTACCGCTATCTTTCTTGTAGTATACCAGCCATACACCCGTGCTTGACTTATGGTTTTTCTCTAACCATTTTCGCCACGTCTTGCGGTCTTTAGCGTAGTAAGTGTTCGTTTTATCTATTGTGTTCGCCATGTTGCAAATTCATAAAAAATTCCAAATTCCAAATCCCAAATCCCAAAACTACTTAAAACGTGGGTGGTATTTCTCCAGTGTGGTGCGGAGATAGCCACGGTCGAGGTGGGTGTATATCTCGGTAGTAGTAATGCTTTTATGCCCCATCATTTCCTGCACGGCGCGGAGATCAGCCCCACCCTCTACGAGGTGCGTGGCAAATGAATGCCGCAACGTATGCGGGTGTATATTCTGCTTTAACCCGATCTTTTGCGCAAGGTCTTTGAGTATCATGAACACCATTACCCGCGAGAGGCCTGCGCCCCGCCGGTTGAGGAATAAAGTATCCTCGCTGCCTTTCTTTATTGCCGGCAAGTGGCTGCGCACATGCTCTTTGTAAAGCAGTATATATTTCACGGCT
>CAIJNJ010000342.1 GCA_903821975.1 uncultured Bacteroidota bacterium | reverse complement strand
CAATTTCAGGTGCTGTTAACCTTTTGGACTTGTTTTCCAAATGGATGACATCATTTCCTGTTTGTGGTTTTAATTGCATCAAACCCACTGCACCTGCCGAGCTTACAATACTAGGATTGCCTGCGCTTTCAGTAAAAATGATAGAAAGGATGATTGCTCCAGGGACATTGGTTAATGTCTCAGCGAGTTTAATTTCGTTGTAATATTTTTTACATCTATAAGACCAAAATCAATTGATTAAGTTTAATTTTATCGAAAACATTTCAAAAAAACTTATTTCATGTTAAAAGTATTAATATTACTTTTGCCACTCAATTTACATAAATAAATGCAATTAGCTATCATCGGTACCGGTTATGTAGGACTAGTTACAGGCACTTGTTTTGCCGAAACAGGCAATAAGGTTATCTGTATAGATATAGACGAAAAGAAGATAAACAGGCTGAAAGAGGGTGTTTCCCCCATATATGAGCCGGGCCTGGACGTGCTTCTTGAGCGAAATATCAAAGAAAAGCGCCTCAGCTTTACAACTTCCCTCGGCGAGGGCATCAAGGATGCAAAGGTGATATTCCTGGCACTTCCTACCCCACCGGGCAAGGATGGCTCTGCAGACCTGCAATATGTACTGGATGTAGCCGAGTCTTTAAGTAAGATCATTACTCATTACACTGTAATTGTTAACAAAAGTACGGTTCCGGTAGGAACCGCTGAAAAAGTGCATGCAGTGCTGGCCCAACGCCTGGATACAGAACTGTTTGACGTTGTTTCCAACCCGGAATTTTTACGGGAAGGCGTTGCTGTTGAAGATTTTCTGAAACCAGACCGCGTGGTGATAGGCACTTCGTCTGAAAAGGCAAGGAAGGTAATGGACGAACTATACCAGCCTTATGTAAGGCAGGGCAACCCTATCCATTTTATGGATGAGCGTTCATCAGAAATGACCAAATATGCGGCTAACTCTTACCTGGCAATGCGTATATCGTTTATGAACGAGATGGCCAACCTGTGCGAGAAAACAGGCGCCAATGTGGACTGGGTACGGATAGGCATTGGTGGTGACAGCCGCATCGGCAAGCGCTTCCTGTTTCCGGGTATTGGTTATGGCGGCAGTTGCTTTCCTAAAGATGTAAAGGCATTGGCATTTACGGCGCTTGAGATGGATTATGATTTCCAGCTCGTGAATACGGTGATGAAAGTTAATGACCGGCAGAAACTGGTACTTGGCAAAAAAGTTAAGAACTACTTCGGGAGTGATCTTACAGGGTTCACATTTGCCATATGGGGCCTTGCCTTCAAACCCGAAACGGACGATATACGTGATGCCCCTGCACTAGATCTTATTGCAGAACTTACTTCATCAGGTGCAAAAGTGCGTGTATTTGACCCGGAAGCTATGGGCAATGTGAAACAACTGGTAGGCGATAAAATATACTATGCTGAAGACCAGTACGACACCCTCACAGGTGCCAGTGCACTTATTGTGGTTACAGAATGGAGCGAGTTCAGGAACCCTGATTTCGACCGCATATACACCACACTGAAACACCCCGCGATCTTTGACGGCCGGAATGTATATTCACTGGAAAAAATGCAGGAGCTTAGTTTTTACTACGAGAGCATAGGCAGAAAGGTAATTCACCCACAGGTGCATGATACACTGCCTGCGCCGCACAATACTATTGTGAGAGAAAGGACTGCAAGAGACTAATTTGAAAATTCGGGAATTTGAAAATTTGAAAATTCCCGGAATTTTATTAGCTAATTAGCTAGTAAACCGGAAAGAAAACATGGGCAATTAAAGAGACAATTTGCTAATCAGCACATCAGCTAATTAGCTAATCATAAAAAATATGGCTAAAAGAATACTTATTGCCGGCGCGGCAGGATTTCTCGGTTCACATTTATGCGACCGCTTTCTGAAAGAAGGATATGAAGTGATAGGTATGGACAACCTGCTCACGGGAAATATCAAAAACATAGAGCACCTTTTCCCGGTGCGCGAGTTCCAGTTTTATCACCACGATGTCACCAAGTTCGTGCACGTGCCGGGTAATATCGATTACATCCTGCACTTCGCATCGCCTGCCAGCCCTATAGATTACCTTAAAATGCCTATACAGACACTGAAGGTGGGGGCACTGGGAACACATAACCTGCTGGGCCTTGCAAAATCCAAAGGTGCACGTATCCTGGTAGCATCGACTTCAGAAGTTTATGGTGATCCGCTGATACACCCGCAAACGGAGGAATACTGGGGAAATGTAAACCCGGTAGGGCCGCGTGGTGTATATGATGAAGCAAAAAGGTTCATGGAGAGTATTACCATGGCCTACCATACTTTCCATAAACTGGAAACACGCATCATACGCATATTCAATACTTACGGGCCACGTATGCGCCTCGATGACGGCCGTGCGCTGCCAACATTCATGAGCCAGGCACTGAGAGGTGAAGATGTTACCGTTTACGGTGATGGTTCGCAGACACGTTCATTCTGTTATGTGGATGACCTGGTAGAAGGTATCTACCGCCTGCTGCTTTCTGATTACAGCAGGCCTGTAAACATAGGCAACCCGTCTGAGATAACGCTATTACAGTTTGCTGAAGAAGTGTTGAAGCTTACGGACTCCAAATCAAAAATTGTATACGAGCCACTGCCACAGGACGACCCAAAACAAAGGCAGCCCAACATTACCAAAGCAAAAGAACTGCTGGGCTGGGAACCGAAAGTGGACCGCCATGAAGGGCTGAAACGTACGCTTGAGTATTTCAAGCAACATATATAGTAGCATAGCAGTGCTTTGTTTTACCATTTTTTTGCATAACTTAGTTGATACAAAAACATCACCTTATGAAAATAAATAAAAAGGCCGCCATCGTAATACTGCTTTGTTCGGGCATGTTCGTGCTGCAAAGCTTTAAACAACAGCAGAAAAAACATGATGACGATGATAAGTTCACAAACCTGCAAGTACTTCCTGCTGCTACCACGGGAAAAGAGATACATGAGATCATGAAAAGCTTTTGCATATCCCTGGGTGTGCATTGCAACTACTGCCACGTTTCTCATGAAGTACCGGGACAGGACCGTCCATCAATGGACTGGGCATCTGACGATAAGCCGGAAAAGAAAACAGCACGTGAAATGATGAAGATGACAATGGCCATAAATACTGAGCATCTTGCCAAGATAAAAGCCATGGGAGACCCGCTGGAGCAGATCAGGTGTGTAACCTGCCACATGGGCCGTACAACGCCTATTATTAGTGTGGATTCTTTACCACGAACACCACGTGCAGCTAACGACCGCCATTAAAAAATTATAGCACTATTTTTGAAAGTCCTACCTGCGGGTGGGACTTTTTTTATGAGGCTAGTGTGATAAAAGGCTATTGATTACCTGTGAGGATGATACTTGCTGATCCTGTACCCTGCAAAATATGTATAGCTGCCAGTGGGCGGTATGAATTCCGACTCATTATAATATAAACTGTCTTTAATAAGCTGAAACGATAAATACCATGTATCGTCTTCTGACATAGGGATAACCGAAGTATAATAATTAGTACTGTCAACAGCATATGCTCCTGAAAACCCACCGTCATATTCATATCCAGTGCCCCTATAGTCTGAAGAAAACCCTACATACCACTTTGAATCAAGATAAGAATAAGAAGCATATACGTAAGCATTCCCAACAAAATACCCTGGAGGAGAATAATCACCTTGATATACGTTGCCATAAAAAGTATCCGTATAAGATGTAAAGGGTATACTATCTGAAAGACGCGAAACCGAATCAACTTTCCCAGCTACAGGAATTACGTCCATTTTCTTCTGGCAAGAAAAACAAACGACGACAATTGTTGCAAAGAATAAGATAAATGGAGCCTTCATGAATAGTTGTGTAATAAGAACGTCGTTTTACAACTATTATTACTTCATCCACTTTATTCTTTGCTCACGACCAATCTCTTTGTAACAGAAATGCCTTCTCCTTTTAATTGTACCAGGTAAATTCCATTGCTAAAGTTTTCAGCTTGATTCTTATCAACATGGATGGTGTTATTACCTTGCTTATAAAAGCCTTCAGCAGCAGGTATCACTACTCTGCCCATCACATCCGAAACAGAGAGCGAAAGGCGTTCGGGTTCTGAGAGCGCGAACGTGACATTGAATGCCCCTGTTGATGGGTCGGGATATATGTTCAGGCCAATATTGTTTTCTGTGGCTAATGAAGGAGCTGCAAGCGGAAGGCCCATGGTATCGCACAGGCAGCCGGTGCGCCGCTCATCGTGGCGAAACATGGTCCATGCCGGGCCCTTGCCGGTGCCCCACGAGAGGCAGAAGGCGTAGCCATAATCGGTCGGCGTGGTGCTGTCGCTCCTGCCTTTGCCACCTATAATGAAAAGGTCAAGGATACCATCACCGTCAAAATCTGCAATGATGGGCGCATTATCTACCTCAAAAATGCTGCTGGTATCGCCGAGTACAGTTGTTGCATAATTATACAGATCAAAAGTGCGGATCACCGCCCCTGTAGCGCCATCGAGGGAGATAACGGTTCCATAATCAGTGCAGAAGGTAACGTCCTTTATGTTGTCATTATTTACATCGGCCACCACTGCCCCGCGAAAATTGGTATAATCAGATGGTGGTGTATAGGTCCATAGTGTAGAATCATTCCGGTTTACCGCACGAACCATGGTGCCATCCATGTATATGATATCCAGGTAGCCGTCGTTATTGATATCCGCAAGCGTGACCGGTGCACCGATATAGCCGCCGGCAAGTTTTGAAACAGAGTCTTTCCAGATAAGCGCGCCATCACCGGAACGTATGCAATACAGGTAACCGTCATAATCGCCTATCACCACTTCCTTTTGCCCGTCACGAAACAGATCGCCGGTGGCAGGGCCATGATACAGCAGGTTGTTTACATAATACGCCCACTTCAGGCTATGGTCGCTTGCTTTGTAACAGGCTATACGGTTGCTGTCGTAAGTGAAATCCCAGGTAGCTACTGCAAAGTCTAGCTCTGCACCGTTCCTGATTATTGCAGGTTCACTTTCTATGGCAGCACTCGGGTCTACTGGCAAGGTCCATTTTATAGCACCGGTCTGGCCATTGAGGCACTGCACATTGCCGTAAAAGGTGCCATGCAAAACTTCCGGTATGCCATCACCATCTATGTCTGCTGTGCTTGGTGGTGAATCGCCGCCACCGGTAACTGTTTTCCACTGCACATACCCCGAATCGGCGTCCACACAAAAAGTGGTATCCATGCACGAGCCCGGTATCACCACTTTATAATTACCATTATTGAACGGATCGAAAATAAGCGGCCCCGCATCATTGCACCCGCCTGATGGGCCGGGCTGACTGTGCTTCCACTTCAGTGAGCCGTCTTCTGCATTCAGGCAATATACATTGCTGTCGTTCCAGTAGGTACTGAAGATAAGCTCCAGCTTACCGTCTCCGTCTACATCCTTTGCAGTTGTTTGCCCGAAAGAAACGTCTTTAAGATCGTAATGCCACTTCATGGTCTGGGCATGCAGGCCAAGGCTCAGGCATAAAAGAAAAGGAAGAAAACGTTTTATCATAAATATGTATAATTGATAAAATTACTTATTACCCTGAAAATAAAGAACTTTGTACCATAATCGTATGGGGTATATTTCAGTAGGTAAGGAACAATTGCATTATCTGAAAGCAGGAACCGGCAGGCGGTTATTACTTGCCTTCCATGGTTATGGTAATCACGCGGGGATATTCCAGCCAATGACACCCTACCTGCAAAGCGAATTCACCATCCTCTCCTTCGACCTGCCGCATCATGGCAAGAGTACATGGGGCAATGCGCGGCTCACTAAAAAAGATCTGGTTCAGGCAGTGGAAATACTGAAGAAGGAGTATAATGTAGAAAAGATATCCCTTTTAGGCTACAGCCTTGGCGGCAGGGTGTGTATGTCTGTACTGGAAGCTATGCCTGCAAGTATAGCGGGGGTTACACTTTTGGCCACAGATGGGCTTGCTGTTAATTCTTACTATTACTTTTTCACGCGTACTTACCTTGGCAAAAAGCTATTCCGGCATATGCTGGAAAAGCCGGAGCCCTACTTCAAAATGCTGGACTGGCTGAAGAAAAGGAACATGGTGGCTCCGGGCAGGCATAAGTTTGTGATGCAGTCATTGAACTCAGCAGAGAACCGTGATTTTTTGTTGCGGGTATGGCCGGGCCTCAGCGACCTGGTACCTGCGCCCGTGAAGCTGAAAGCGGCTATTAACAAGTACCACATACCTGTGGCCATCTTCATGGGTGCCCACGATAAGATAATGCCGCCTGAACTGGGAGAAAAATTCAGATCGGGGCTGGAGACAGTGCAACTATATGTATTGGATAAAGGCCACCGTATATTTGATGAAGACAATGCCGAACAAATAGCCATGTCCCTGTTATGATAATGCCCCTTACCATCATCATTTGTACACTGCTCACAGCCGCATACCTGCTGCTGATGCTGGCGTATATAAAAGGCTGGGACGACCAGGAAGAATTTGTATTGCCGCTTGTGTATGAACCGCATACGCGCATATCTGTGATCATACCCGCGCGCAATGAAGCACGCAATATAGGCGCGTGTATAGAATCTATATTAGCCCAAAAATACCCGCATGACTTTTATGAGATCATAGTGGTGGATGACCACTCTGAAGATAATACCGTAGAAGTAGTACATGAGTATACGGACCGAAATGTGCGCTGCATCAGCCTCGCAGATCATCTGCCCGAAGGGGGACAAATAAATGCTTATAAAAAAGCAGCACTGGCTGCCGGTATTGCAGTGAGCAACGGTACGCTCATTGTAACCACGGATGCCGACTGCGTAGTGCCCAATGCATGGCTGATGCATATTGCCGCCTGCTATGAAATAAAGCACCCGGTGATGATCATAGCCCCGGTGATCTATTCTTACAATCATAAGTTCCTGCAATTGTTCCAACTTATAGATTTTATGGGGATGCAGGGCATTACCGCCGCTGCGCATAAAATGGGACTGGGCAATATGAGCAATGGCGCTAACCTTGCATTCCGCAGATCGGCATTTGAAGCTATAAACGGGTATGACGGCATGAGCTATCTTGCATCGGGAGATGATTACCTGCTTACCGCAAAAATGAACAAGCAATTTCCCGGCGGCATATCTTATCTCAAGTCTTTTAAAGCAGTGGTGTCTACCGCTCCGCAACCTGATCTAAGCAACTTTTTACAGCAACGCATCCGCTGGGCGTCCAAATCGGGCAAGTATAATGACGTGAGGCTTACGCTCATTCTAATACTCGTATACCTGTTCAATGTATCTTTCCTTGCGCTGGCAATAGGTGCCTTTTTCAATCCTGTGCTGTGGTATATAGCAGGGGTGATGCTTGCAGTAAAAATCCTTGCAGAATATGTATTCATCATACTTGTAGCACGCTTCTTTAAAAGGGAATGGGTGTTACTATACTTCCCCTTTCTGCAGCCTTTGCATATTCTCTACATTGTTATTGCGGGGCTACTCGGTTTTGTGGGTGGCTATAAATGGAAAGGAAGGAAAGTGAAGTAAGTTGATAGGTTGATAAGTGATAGGCTGATAAGTTCCATGAGGTATGTATAGTAAAAGACAAGTTTAACCGAGCATCAAAAATACAGCCGGAGTTTTTCCGAGTACGGGTATTTCTTTGCTCCATTCTGTAGCTGTCTTTGTTTTGATGAAAGCATCGGGAGCAGTAATGTTTTGGGCTATGCAAATGCGGGTCCTGCCGCTACAATGCTTTAGTAAGTCGGCAAGAAGATGGTCGTTGCGGTAAGGTGTCTCAATAAACAGTTGCGTTTGTTTTTCCCTGATGGAAGTTGCTTCGAGTTCTTTTATGCGTTTTGTGCGCATAGGGTCTTTTACGGGTATGTAACCGGTAAAGCAAAAGCTTTGTCCATTAAGCCCAGACGCCATAAGCGCAAGTATCAAAGAATTGGGGCCGGTAAGGGGTATCACTTTTGCGCCCATACTATGTGCTATACCCACAAGCTCGGCACCCGGATCTGCAATACCGGGGCAGCCTGCTTCGCTCATAATACCTATTGTGAGCCCTTCTTTAAGCCAGCTGCGCAGTAATGCAATATCAGGGCCGGTATGTTTATCTATCTCGGAAAACTGCAGGCTGTCTATGACCAGGGCGGGATGCAGCGCACGCAGAAACCTGCGGGCAGTACGCACATTCTCCACAAAATAATGCGCTATTTGTGCCGTATACCCCGCTACTTCCTGCGACAGGGTTTGCAATGCACCATCTGCTATAGGAATAGGTATCAGGTAAATAGTAGCCTTTGTGTCGTGCGCCATAAGTTAAGTGTAAAGTCTAAAGTATTTAGTCTAAAGTGCAGATTGTAAAAATAGAGAATAGTAAGGTAGATAAAATGTTTTATCCACTTTTTACTTTCTACTTTTGTTCCGTTTAGATATTAAACTTCAGACTAAATACTTTAGACTTTCGACCCAAATGGTATTACCAAATTCATTTTATGCCCGGAAAGATGTAGTGAAGATAGCCCGTGAACTGCTGGGAAAGGTTTTGGTGACAACGTTCGACGGCGCCCTTACATCAGGCATGATCGTAGAGGTAGAAGCCTATGCAGGTGCCACAGACAAGGCATCGCATGCATACGGCAACAGGCGCACCACCCGCACCGAGGTAATGTATATGCAGGGCGGAGCAGCGTATGTGTACCTCTGTTATGGTATTCACCACCTGTTCAATGTAGTTACTAATGTGCAGGATGTGCCGCATGCCATACTGATACGTGCCATAGAACCGTTGGAAGGGATAGACGCGATGTTGGAGCGACGGGGTAAGGAAAAACTAACACCTGCGCTTACGGCAGGGCCGGGAGCCATGAGCCAGGCATTAGGCATCTATACAGCGCATACGGGCACATCGTTGCAGGGGCATATACGAATTGAAGACCGGGGTATTAAAATACCCAAGAAATATATTGTAGCAGCAACGCGGGTGGGTGTAGCCTACGCTATGGATGATGCATTGCGGCCATACAGGTTCTATATAAAGGACAACAGGTTTGTGAGCAAGGGGAAGGGGCTGTAAATAATAAACCGGCTACTATGAGCCGGTTTATCAATGAGTTTTATGATCAGCTTACCACAACTTAGGGCAAGACCATGAGTAACCGGGGTTCCTTTCGTGCTTGTTGATACGGCCGAAGTAGATCAGCGATATTTCGTAAGCACCTACGCCGCTTGTAGCAGGAGTGAAGCTGGAAACGTTAACATCGTAGCTGAAGCCTATGCGCATTTTAGACCACTCGATACCTACATAAGGAGCAACCGCATCGCCATAGCGGTACCAGCCACCAAGGTAGAAAATAGTGTTTTTCTGGAACTCAGCATCATGACCTGGGTTCAGGATGAAACCTACTGCCGCACCTACAAGCACCTCAGTAGCAGCAGCCTGGCTCTGGAACAGTGCGCTGGTATATAATACTGTGTTTGGATTCATGTCGAAAGAAGCACCGAGATAGCCTGTCTGGCGGGCATGTATCTGGTTGTTCTCGTTGGTCATAAAAGTTTCTACCGGCTGAGTGATGTGGTAGTAAGAATAACCGATATATGCAGTAACGTGGTCAGCTACTTTACCGGAATACATCAGGCCGCCATTATAATCAGGATACGTGATCTGGTTAGAATGAAATACTTCATTGGTAGTACCGATAAGGCCTGAACCCGGAACATTCATGTCTTCAAATGTGAGACGGGCAAAATCGAGGCTTTTTTCAACAATATTCACCTGTAAACCAAAAGATATATGTTGCTGCCTGTCGTATCCAAAAGCTTTATGATATGCGAGGGAAAGACCAACTGTAGTATTGGTAAGCCCGCCCGAACCCGATTTGTCATACAAACCCATTAAACCGATACCGATCGCATCACCTTCGGGTAATTTGCCCTTAAGTATAGCCATATCGTAAGAAAGTGTACCTGTAACATATGGATTAGGCGATACGGACGACCATTGCTGGCGATAATCTGCGGCAAAGCGGAGATCTTCGGCAACGAGGCCTGTCATCGCAGGATTTAACGTAAGCGGTGATGTGAAATATTGAGTAAAGTGTACATCCTGCGCGTTAACCGACCCTGCAAACAACATTGCTGCACACACTCCAAGTATTAATTTCTTCATCTTGTTAGTCTTTTATATTAGGAACTAATAAAAAAATTTCTCAGCAAATTAAGGCAAATATTGCTACTATACAAGACATTTGTAAATATTATTTTGGTTGGGTAAATAATGGGCTTTTTTAGAAAAAAATTGCTGTTTGGTTAATATTCGCCCGAAAT
>CAIJNJ010000341.1 GCA_903821975.1 uncultured Bacteroidota bacterium | reverse complement strand
GATACAGAGCTTTTTTTATTTTCATTAGTTCATACAGATCCTTACCGGATCAAAGTTACATCGCCTTTATAGATATTGTTCGTACCATCGGGGTTCGCAAGTATTATCACGTAGTTATAGACGCCCATATCCTGTGGAGAGCCGTTGAAAGTGCCGTCCCATCCTTGTTTAGGGTCGTACGTATTATGGTATACCAGTTGTCCCCAGCGGTTAAATACACTGAAGTCAACCAGTTTTTGGTGCGTAAGATTTCCGATACGGAAGATGTCATTCAATCCGTCATTATTTGGAGTGAATGCAGATGGGATCACAACGGTCATTGTGTGGTTCACGCCGATCGTAACATTTGTTGAGTCTTTGCAACCCCATTGGCTGGTGCCAATAACGGTATAAACAGTAGAGTCAGTAGGAGTTGCAATAGGGTTGTTTATATTCGGGTTGTTGAGGCTGCCGTTATCAGGGCGCCACCAGTAATACATAGCACCGTCCACATTAAGCTGTATGCTGGAGCCATATGGTATAGCCGTGCTTGGCGTAATGTTGGTCAGTATGATCGGTGGGTAGAGCGTAATATCATCCGTAGTGAAACTGATACAATTAGCTATGTTGTAGTATACGGTATAAATGCCGGTATCAGCGTACACGGTATTGGTTATTGTTGGGTTTTGTAATGTAGACGTTCCGCCGTTAGGGAATACCCATGAATAAGTACCGCCCTGCACAGCATCCGTTGCCAGTAATGAAAGTGCCTGGCCAACACATAACGGCGTATTGGTAGTTATGGATGGTGGCGGCGGCGCTCCCGGGTCTGTTAATACTACCGGCCCAACGGTGTTAGATACGCAGCCGGCAGGAGATGTTACATAAATACCATCATAAGTGCCTGAGCCTATTCCGGTAATGATCACATTACCGGACACATTTGATATTATGGTTGTGCCATAGGAAGTACCATTATCAAGGTACGTAACGTTATAATTCAAGCCGGTTGGCAACCCGGATACAGTTATCGTGATCGTTCCGTTCAATCCCTGGCATGTTGTAGGGTTTGTGGAAGAGGTGAGCGTAAGCACAGGTATCGGATTTACAACAACTACAGTGGTGGCCGGTGCTGAGGTACATCCTGATGCAGTAGTGACGGTAACTGTATAAGTGCCGTTTGCAGATAAGCCTGCGGGGTTTATCGTTGGATTCTGTGAAGTAGATGAAAAGCCGCCCGGGCCTGACCATGAATAAGTAACACCGGCGAAAGCATCGCTTGCCGTAAAGTTCACGATCCCGCCGTCGCATATGGGAGAGCTGTTCGTAAGCGTTGGTGCAGGTGGCACGCCCGGTGATACGAGAACTATCGGGCCCACTACGTTGGAGACACAGCCTAAAGAGTTGGTGACCGATATGGTACTGTAAGTACCTGCACCAAGACCGGTAATGATCACATTACCGGTACCGTCGGCTACTATCGTAACTGTTACAGGTCCACCTGCGCCGGTATAATGTACCGTATAAGTATCGCCCGGTGTTAACCCGGATAATGTGAATGTACCGTCTGTGCCATTACATATAGTAGGGTTAGTAAATGAGGTGCCGCTGATATCCGGTGAAGGGTTAACAGTAACTGTAATTGTGGCAACACATCCCGGCGTTCCATAGGTTATAGTTGCCGTACCACCTGAAACACCGGTAACAACACCTGAGGCGCTAACCGTTGCTATGGCAGTATTACTGCTGCTCCAGGCGCCGCCGGTGGTAGCATCAAATAAAGAAGCAGTAGATCCCTGGCACATAGATGTAGTGCCCGTAATAGCTACAGGCAAAGGCGTGACGGTTACGACCGCAAACGCTTTACAGCCCGTAGCTGTGGTATAAGTAATTGTTGATGTGCCTGCAGAAACGCCGTTGACAATACCTGTTGCGGCGCCCACCGTGGCAACACCAGTCGTGCTGCTGCTCCATGTACCACCAGCGGTAGCATCTGTCAATGTTGTGGAGTTCCCGGTACACATTGTGAGGACACCATTGATAGGGCTGGTTGGGTTCACTGTTATTGTTACAGTACCACCAGTTGTAATGCCGCAGAGGTCAGTTACTGTTAAGGTATATGTTGTTGTTGTTGTTGGGTTTACAGTAGCAGGTGAGCCCGATACAGGGCCGGGTGTCCATACATAGTTATAAGCGGGCACACCGTAATGTGCGGTACCTGAAAGCGTAACGGGAGCACCTGCACAAACGGTTGTGGGGCTTGCGGTAACACCTGCCGCCGTCATTTCAACTGTATGGCCGAATACAGTAATAACCAATGGCTGGCTGCCATAATAGTATGTAGTGGCGCAAGCGGGTGTTGTTAACCAGTTCTGGTAAAACAGCATCTGGATGTTTAGGTTGTAAGAAGCGCATTGTGGCGCTGATACACATGTACCAAGGCCTGTAGTGCCTGTTACACCAGTGCCGGTCCAAATAGAATATGCAGCACCACCGGTGGATGTACAGGTGCCGGGCAAGGGTGTGTTACATGACCATGAATAACCTGCGGCAGCAGTACTGGGGCTCCTGCAGGTACCGAGGTAAAAACTGAACCCGCAATATTCAAGACCGGCCGTAAGCGCCGTATACTGAAATGTAAATTGGATATCTGTTAAAGTACAGTTTGTAGGCGTGGCGGCAGCGTTAAGATAAGAACAGCCCATCCCTGCTGTCCATAGCGCGTTGTAAGAGCAGCCGTTTACTGTAGTTGAAGAGCCCGCTGATGACACTAACGGATCAATGATAACCGGATATGCCGATGATGGCCTGTTCAGGTAATCGCCAGGTAATGCGATGTCAACTGTGTTGCCCTTAACATAGTATTCAAGATTCCTGATCGTTTGCTTGTAATTGACTTTTTCGTAAGCAGTAGCCAGCGAAGCAAAATATAGAACGGTGCCTGTTTTGTCTTTGATCTCAAGGAAGTCGCTGAACTTTGTTCTTCCATTGGTATTTAATGTTAAACCCTTGTCCAGTTGCATATGATCCCTTACCAGTAACGTACCATCAGCATATTCCGGCATTGCGTGATTGATCTGGAAGTTTGTTTTAATAGCGCCGCGCAACACACTCATTTCAATGTCGACGCCTGGCCATGCATTTGTAACATATACACCTTCATCGCCGGCGGTATGGTTGGCCCAGTTTGCCGCACCTAAGGAAACTTCGGTGCCATCCGGCTTAAGATAGATAAGCTCCAGGTTGTTATTGAACTTCATCATTTCGCCGGTTTTGCCCAACGAAGAAAATTTATCAGTAGCATTCAAAATCACCGGAACGGGTTGCTCTTTAGCTGCATATACACCTTTGTGATCCAGGTCGGGTTGCAATTGAGTCTTTACCGTCAGCCAGTTTCCTTCAGCATCACGGTAGTGCATGGACATGGTAGAAGTTTGCACCATTTCATCTTTCCCATCAGCAGGGTTTGCGCCGGGTTTTTCAAATGTTTTGGTCATTTCCGTGCGTTTGCCAATTAATTCGTAGCAATTGTCGCATGGCGTTCCGGGAAAAAGTAAGCCGGCTTCAGGATGGTGCTCGTATCCTGCGTTGGCAGCGGCAGCCTGGGCGCTGGTATTCTTATAAGGAGCTGTAAAGGTTTTGTAATTTTTCGGAGCCGCTGTCATCCCGTTTTTCGCCATCACTGACTGCGACGAAGATGCAGGCATTTCCGCAGTTGCTGTAGTGTGTGAAGTGGTTGCGGTCTGGTCCGCAATAGTGTATATGCCCATGACGCTTTGGGCAAAACTGTTTACGCAAAGCGACATAAAAATGACCGTAAGCGTACTTGATAACGTAGTAATTCGTTTCATATGCCTGATTATTACAAATTCTATAGAACCCTTGTATAATAAAAGACGCAAATCCCCATAAAAACGTTGGTAATTAACGCACTTATATTATTATCAAATGAGTCCCGTCTTGCAAATGTAAGGTTTAAAAACAAATAAAACAATATGTGTAAAAAATTATCTCAGCAGGGTTATTGCATAAGAAAAATAAATCAAATATTACCTGATAATAATGAATTTAAATTATGTTCATTGTGTATTAATAATCAATTACTTCTTTGAATTTAGTTTTCCATCCTAATATCGCCAGCAATGCTTCGTTTACCGGAAGGAGTAATTGTGATGGTTTTGAGATGAATATTTTTGTGTTCAGGAACCATAAATAATAACGGGGTCTTGTATTCCAGGTCTGTTTCCCTGGGAATGTAACCATCAAGTGTGTAATAAATTTTAGCGCCATCAACGGGAGGTATGAACAACACATTGAACTGGTTGCCGGTAATAGTCGTATCCTCTGCGCCGTATGCAATAGGAACACGATAGTCATAACCCGCAGAGTCTAACCTTGCAAGATGTTTTGATACTCTTTCCTGCGAGAAGTTTTTATAGTTCTTATTCTCTTTTGATGTCCATGCTATTTCGGAGAGTGCCAGCATACGTGGCAGTATCATGTACTCCACTTTGGCGGGAGTAGCCATGTATTCGGTCCACACATTGGCCTGCACGCCGATGATGTGCTTTTGTTGGTCAGGAGTAAGAGACGCAGGCACAGGATCATAAGAATATGTTTTGGCTAATGGGGCATAACCACCGATGCTGAGCGGCTCCTGCGAAGATTTGCTTTGTGCATGATCGAAATATAAACCGGCACTGCCCGGTGTCATGATCACATCATGGCCGAGCTGAGCTGCGGCAATGCCACCGGCCTCACCACGCCAGCTCATAACGGTAGCATTGGGCGCAAGGCCACCTTCAAGTATCTCGTCCCAGCCAATTATCTGGCGGCCCTGGGCATTAACGAATTTTTCGATACGCCCTATGAAATAACTTTGCAGGCCATTCTCGTCACTTAGATTTTGCTCGCTGATAAGCTGCCGGCAAAAATCAGATTTCTTCCACGCAAACTTCGGACATTCATCGCCACCGATGTGAATGTACTTGCCGGGGAACAACTCTAATACTTCACGGAGAATGTCGGTCAGCATCTTGAACGTTTCTTCTGTAGGGCACAATACATCCTGTGATACGCCCCATGTTTCACCTACTTTGTAGGTTTTGGTGGGGTCGCAACTTAATTCGGGATATGCAGCAATAGCCGCGAGTGAATGGCCGGGCATTTCTATTTCCGGTATGATGTTGATGTACCTGTCCTCAGCGTAATGGATGATCTCTCTTACCTGTTCTTGTGTGTAAAAGCCACCATAGGGAGTATTGTCGTACAAGTCAGAATCACCGCCGGTGGCACGCCCTACTTTGGTTTGAGCCCGCATACTGCCTACCTCAGTAAGCTTCGGATATTTTTTTATTTCAATGCGCCAGCCCTGGTCGTCTGTAAGGTGCCAGTGGAAGTTGTTGAGTTTGTATGCCGCCATCAGGTCCAGGTATTTTTTGATGAAATCCACATCAAAGAAATGGCGGGCTACATCAAGGTGCATACCCCTGTATGAAAAGCGGGGATAATCTTTGATTACAGCACAGGGGATATTTGCATAAGCAGGGCTGCTGCCATGCATAAGCTGAATAAGCGTCTGTATGCCATAGAACATACCGGCGCCCCTGCCTTCAAGAATGATCTGCTGCCCGGTGATCTGTAATTTATAGCCTTCACCGGGAAGATCGCCCTTGAAATTAGTGGTAAGCGATACTGTATTTTTCAAAGAATAGTTTTTACGGTCTACACGGTTCACATCTACGAACGTATTCACATAGCCGGCCTTCTTCAGGTATGCTTTGAAGAACTGAACCGCCCTGTTATCCGGGGAATCCACCAGTATTATTGTTTCGGGATCGAACCTGAAATCACCACCGCCCTTGGTCACAGAGACCGGTGCGGGTATAATACCAAGGTTAGGATCATTTTGTGCGAATACCGAAGTAGACAATGCTACCAACAGGAACAATAATGTCTGTTTCATGTGTTATTTTTTTATTTCTATAAATTGTTTGTCCACGTTCCAGCCTTCAATGCAAACCATCGGTTCAATACCTTTGACAGGCGTAAATTCCAGATCTACTGTTTGCTCTTCACCGGGAAGGACTGAAATATAGTTATTATTACAGAAAACAGGTAATATCCGTTTCTTTGTTTTTTTATCAACTAATGAAATACGAACAAAGAATGCTATGCTATGGCAATCCCACTCATTTTTTATTTTAAAAACAACCTTACGATCATTTTCTTCCAACGCTGACATCTTAAGGTATGAATCTTTCACCCATTGATTTTTTACAAAATGCTCATACTCAAATTGTCCCGGTGACCTCGAAAAGCCTTTGAACATATCATTTTCATCCGGAAGCCAATAAAAATTCCGATCGATTAGTTTACCGGTCGAATCAAATAATTTGAGGCAAAGAACGTGACCATCGTTTTTTCCAGCATAGTCTAAATTTCGGGGCATGAATTCATTGCACGTTTGAGCCGGTATGCTATCCACCACGTTATCATAGATTGTTGTACCTAAAGAATCTGAGGTCCAGGCAGAATATTTAATGTTATAAATCGGCGTTGTACTATTATTCGCAATTCGCACTGTTTTTTTCACGGGATCGTACATGATATGCAGTGGTTTTGCCCCTTCCTGCAGTCCATACAGGCATGCGTTAGGATCGAGATATACATCATACATCTGGCCAAGCATTGCTGTCCACGGGTTTTGAGTTTTCCAGATGATGACGCCTGTATACCAATCCCACATATGCGATGAAAAGCCTTCTGCCAGGGAACGGTATTGGTTATAATTAACAAGTTGTGCCTTCATTGCAAAGTCCTTTACATCGTTAGGATGGCCATATGCGTCTATAGAAGAATCGTAACTGATGTACT
>CAIJNJ010000340.1 GCA_903821975.1 uncultured Bacteroidota bacterium | reverse complement strand
TACCCGCGACTACCCCGCGATAAACGGCACTACAAAACTGAGCGTACACCTGCGTTTCGGGACCGTAAGTATACGGGAGATAGCGGGTAAGGCAAACACACTGAATGCTACCTTGCTCAATGAGCTGATTTGGCGGGATTTTTACCAGATGATATTATGGCACTATCCGCACGTGGTAAACCGCTCGTTTAAAAAGGAGTATGACAACATTGCCTGGCGGAATAATGAACGGGAATTTGAGCTATGGTGTACAGGGCAAACCGGGTACCCGATAGTGGATGCCGGTATGCGGCAGCTAAATGAAACGGGCTATATGCACAACCGCGTGCGTATGATAACTGCCAGTTTCCTGACCAAACACCTGCTCATAGACTGGCGATGGGGCGAGGCATATTTTGCCGGGAAATTACTGGATTACGACCTGGCCGCAAATAATGGCGGATGGCAATGGGCGGCTGGCAGCGGCTGTGATGCAGCACCATACTTCCGCATTTTCAACCCGTATTTACAAACACAGAAATTT
This sequence comes from uncultured Bacteroidota bacterium, assembly GCA_903821975.1. Taxonomy (GTDB): domain Bacteria; phylum Bacteroidota; class Bacteroidia; order Chitinophagales; family Chitinophagaceae; genus Nemorincola. The sequence continues at coordinate 1,596 of CAIJNJ010000340.1, read as the reverse complement.
GACCCGGAATTAAAATACATAAGGCAGTGGGTTCCTGAATTTGAGGAGCTTACCTATGTACCACCTGTTGTGGATCACAATGCGGCGAGAGAAAGATGTTTAAAGGTGTATAAGGAAGGGCTAAACAGGTAATTGGTTGAATGGTTAAAAAGTGGCCGCTTTATTTGCGGTATACTCATCTGGATTGTTTAAAAAAACATCCCCTTCTTTTTTAGAAGGGGAGTTTAAGACGATATACATCGTCCAGCTAATAATAATTCACAGTTTATTGCACTTTCAATATCTTAAAGTAGTTTGGCTAAAGCCAATTTTGATATTTCTTTCTTCCCCGGCCTGAAGGCCGGGGCAATTATTTAAGCTTTCCTGTGCTCAATGGTAAACCACCTGCATACCGAGGCGGATGGCAATATCGCGTTCGAGCTGTGCGCCGCGGCTTTCCTGCCAGTCGGGGAGCAGGTGTACTTCATCGCACTCGAGCATTTTTTTTATGTCGTTACGCACAGCGTCGTCCCATGCTTTTGAATCGTCGGTTACAGCATCAGGTTTTACAACCTTGTAGCCCATGCCTGATAGCTGCCTTGCCATCAAATTGAATTTGTCTTTTACGTACCCTTTAGGTAATCCTGTGATCTTTCCGGCTATATATGCTGTCCTGTTCATAAAAAATGGTTTTAGCTGTTGTTAATGATCGGTATTGTTTTAACGCAATAAAAAATCATGCCATAGTGTTGCTGTTTTAACCGCAAAGACGCGGAGACGCAAAGACCTTATAATCCCATATAGTAAAGTCATTGTGTTTCAAATGAATAGGGATAGAAGGGTTCTTAATACACTCCTTTTGACTACAGGGGCTGGGCGATGTTTTGTTGTCTTTGCATTCGCCATAAAGGTGAGCAGCATTTCGTGCTTTTTTTGTCTCCTCGTTTTCATGATAAATTCAAAAGTTAAAAATGATGATAACCCTCTTCGTATTGCTAAGCAGCTTTTTTTGATTCGATATAAAAGAGTTCGTCCTGCACAACCTGGACACCAACTTCCATAAGTACCGGCGCCACATCTTCTCTATGGCGATCGGAAAGCAGGAGATCTTTTGCCGGCTCTTCGGATGTACGGATATATGCCGGCAATTTTTCTTTTAATGTTGCCAGTACTTTATTCCAGTTGCTACCCTGCGCTGTTTTAAGGCGCGGAGTACCAAGCCTGAAACCAACAATGCCATTTACAGTACCTACACTCCTGCGCTTGCCAAAGAGCTCTGCTTTATTATTCATACAGTACGACCGGGCTGTTTCAAATGCTTTGTTTTTGCCCTGCGCGAGACAAATGAGCTCGTCTTCATATTTCTCCATCAGCTCACCTACTTCCTGCTCTATGGTCTTGTTTATCTCCATTTCGCGATGTTCGGCTTCGGCATATTTTTCCATTGCATCTTCAAACTGCTGTTTGGTGATGCCTGTTTTGATTCTTTTTGCATTTCTTGTTTTCATATGATGCATTATCTACGCCTTATGATACACTGATAAATTGTATGCCATTAGGCAAAATGTTTGTTAATTAGTTTATCCCGTTTATTTAAAACATCCCCCTTGCCCCTGC
>CAIJNJ010000339.1 GCA_903821975.1 uncultured Bacteroidota bacterium | reverse complement strand
GATAACGTGATGTGACTGGAGTTCAGACGTGTGCTCTTCGATCTATATATGCGGCAGGGCATATCAACGTACCGTTAACGGTTACCCCATATGAAGAACTGAAAGAAGAAGCTCCTGTTGATGAACTGAAGTTGCCATCAAGTTGCGCGGTGCAATTTGTATCAACGTATACATTGGTTTGCGACCATACACCTGTACTTGTATTATCAATAAGCATAGTGCCGGAGCCCGAAGGAAGCGCAAAATGTACAACACTTGTGCAGCCTGCGCCGTTAACCATTGCGGCGGTGCCATTGAAGCTGCCATTGCCGTATATATTCAGTTTTATTGTACCGCCGGCAGATCCGGTATTACTGGTGCTGCCGCCACTCATATTGAAAGTACCATGTACATTCACAGCGATCACACCGCTTGCAGCTCCTGATGTCGAAACAATACCCCCGGTCATATAATAATCACCATAGGTACTCAGGTTCATTACAGAACTTGCTCCATTCGAAGCAAGGGTTCCGGTAACAACAACACAACTTCCATACACGCTGATATTACCAGTGCATCCTGCGCCACCTACACCCAGTGTACCGCCATTCATCAGCAGGTTGCCATAAATAGTAATTGCTGCTGTGCTGCCCGCACCTGATATTGCAAGTGATCCCCCCGTCGCAAATATCACCGTGTCAAGGGCCATAGATGATGTGCCCACGATCCATGACCCGGTAGACATTGTCATTGCCATGGTAACATTCCACGTATCTCCCGGAGTCGTAAAGCTCGTAGGTGCGCTTGTTCCGTTTGTCCAGTTTGCCAGGTTATTGATAGGCCCTGCTGTGCTGGTTGTCCATACCGTGGCAAAACTTTTAGTTGTGAAACAAATCAATAAGGCTAAAAAAAATACTTTAGGTGCGTTTGTATTAACGTGTGTATATCTTGTAAAAATGTCCATACTTTATAAATTTAAAAGTTTTACAATGTACTGCTTTACCAAATGTAATAGAATATTACAATGCATGCAAGTCAATTTAAAAATAAATAGTTTTGACTAACGTATAAAAGGTCTTAACTGCTGGAGTTGAAACACACTATGACACAGTATTTATAGAGATTTGGTAGGCACAGAGCAGTTGCTTCTATGTTGTTTCTATGTTCGGGAAAATTGATTATTCCCAAGCCGGTTTTATGGTTAATGGCCTTACTTTTTTAACGGCTCATTCCATACCAGGTGCTCCAGGTCTTCGCGGCTCATAATACTTGCCCTGTATTCTATCTGGTTTATCCATTTATTAGCGCTGCTGTCCCATTTTTCAGGCTGGGCGCACCATAAAAGTTCTTTGTCACGGTTTACTATAAATACTTTCCCATACGAGCTCCCCATGCAAACAAATATTGTACTGTCTGCCAGTTCAAGGACATTACCGCCGGAGTTGAAAAGAATTGCCGCCCGTTCCTTTTCAGTCACTTCATCCATTGGGCATACATATTCCCATATCTTTTTCAGACCAGTAACACTGGGCATGCCATCGTTTACTGTTTTTGGCTCTTCCAGCATTTCTATGGTTGGATTCGATTTCGAATTGCAGAGATTGTTGTTGAACATGTATAAATAACCCTCCATAGACAATCTGCAGGCGTGCTGTCCGCAAAACAGTCCGTTTACGAGGTAGGATGGGCCTCCGGGTGTATACGCTGCGCCATATGAGGCGAGCACTCGCCCGCTTGGGTACTGTATCTTCACGATCCGGTTTATGTCGCGGAAACTGATGTAGATCACTTGTGACTGTTCGTCAAAATAGAATGCATTTTCATGTGTGTTATCAAGGTCGAACAGGTTATAAGCCATCCTGTGATAATATAGGTCCGACCCCTTAAAATAATCGGAACCATTCCATTTCCAAACCAGCTTCCCATCCTGGTCAAACTCTACGATGGTACCGAACAGCATTTTCTGGGAATATACATTGTTGCTATCGCGCTTTAATTTTCCATGCAGGGCTGAAGATACAGCGCTGGTCAGCGGAGAATCCAGTTTCCATAAACTACGTTCGAAAGCCAGCGCCATATAATGACCATTTGCAAGCCGGGTAAATTCATGATGATGCAAATTATTGAGGTGTGAGCTGTCTTTCCTTATCTTACCGTTTTCCGGCCCCTTCCATAAAATATCTCCGTTATAGTTGATCTCGTAGATACGGTCGCTAACAAGGAAGGTGATCGTGCCGAAAGGAGTAACTTTTAGATCGCGCGGGCGTGTTGTTTCCCTTGGCAGGTCTTCAATATCGGGAAAGAACCAAACCGGACGTCCCGTCATATCATATAATGCTTTATTGCCGTCAAGAAACACAAAAGCGTCTTTATGAGCAGAGGCGTCTTTGGTAATTCTGAGACGCATACTGTCCGGGTTCACTTCCGGAACACTCATGGTTTTAAAATGATGTAACCCGCTGTTTATTTTCTTGTCCTTATTTATATAGACTGTTCGCCAGGTATATTGTTGCCCAAAATCGGGAACAGTTGCAATTACCTTATTCCTTTTCGTGTCTGCTGTGGTAACAATGTTCTTCAGGAAAGATTTTTCATCGTTGTAATTACCTTTTGCGATCTGTACCTGGTAGGCGGAAACATCCTTATTTACCGGAAATGAAAACCCCACAAGCCTGTAGTTAAGGGAACTACCATCTTTAGGAGTCGTTTGGGCCGTCGCGAAGAAAGAAATTGTAAAAAATAAAGACAATATCACAAATACTCTATGCATGGACATCGGTTTCAAATTCGCTTCAAATATATAGAATCATAGTTCAGGATAAGCATCAGCAGTATCAGGGCTCCCAAAATAGAGACCATACATAGTGCAAAATAAAATTAATAAATGATAGATATTAGAAATACTACTTTGCTATTTAAAATAAAATTATTATTTTGCTAACATATATACACCGAATCAAAACGAATCCATCATGATATCAAATTTTTTACACAAGAACAGAGCTTTATTTTGCCTGGTGATCCTATTCCTGTTTTCTGCCAAAGTAAATGCGCAGTATTGCACCCCTGCACCTTCTTTTGGATGCTTCACGGGTGACTATCCGACCCAATTTGCAATGACGGGCACCACATCTTCGATCAATGATCCTTCGTTGACATGTTCCAGTGGTGGGTCTTCATCCCTCTTCGGTGGTTACCAGGACCGAACTGCCGAAACATGTGCTGTAGCATCGCCAAGTGTTGTTAACGGTACGATCACGGGGAATGCAGCTTCGTCATCTTCATCATCATCAGGCGGTACTGTTGAAAACATGCAGATATTCGTTGACTGGAATGGTAATGGAACTTTCGAAACCACGGAAAGTGTTGGAGGGTTGTCTGTTGTCAATACTTTTGCTACAGCTTTCACTATTACTGTACCATCCGGCATTGCTACAGGCGACTACCGTATGCGTCTGATATATACTGCAACTTCTAACGGTACATATCCCGGTATTGATCCGTGCATGATGACATTGGGAATAATTGCTTATACAACAGGTGAAGCTATTGATTATACCATACATGTAGGTACCAGTACATCCTGCGGCGTACCTACGGGTCTCGCGGCAACCAGTGTTACGAGCACCAGTGCTGTGCTTAACTGGGCGGAGCCAACCGGAAGTGTTGGTTCTGAATATGTGGTTTCCACTGTTTCATCTGCGCCTACAGGTTCAGGTACACAAACCACTGCGCTCACATACAGCCCTACAGGTCTAACACCTTCAACGGTTTATTATGCATGGGTACGTGATAGCTGCGGTGCTGCGAGCCTTTCAGCATGGGTGAGCACTACATTCACTACCTTAGCTACCGTTGTTTCTACGTGCAATCCGGTGACCGGGCTTACTGTTACCGGCATCACCACAAACAGCGCGGTTCTTAACTGGACAGCGGTTTCCGGTTCGCTCGGTTACCAGTGGGTTGTAAATACTTCTGCTGCAGATCCTACAGGTTCCGGTACAAACACCACGCTTACCACAGCTACAGCTACCGGCCTTTCTCCAACTACAGCTTATTATGCCCATGTACGCGACAGTTGCGGTGTAGGTGATTTTTCTGCGTGGGTAACTGTTCCTTTCAGCACACTTACTTCTACCTGTCCTCTTGTTGTTTTGAATACACCAAGTGCCATAACAACAACCAGCGCTACTATCAGCTGGACAGCGATATCCGGCTCTGCGGGATATGTATATGTAGTGGATAATTCCGTGACACCACCTACGGGAGGCGGCACATTTACAACACTTACAAGCGTCAATGTTACCGGCCTCACATCAGGTACTACTTACTATGCGCACGTACGCGATAGTTGCAGTGCCGGTAACGAGTCTGCGTGGGTTACTACTTTCTTTACTACACTGGCTGGTGCCGGCGGCTGCAATGCTGTTACCACACTTACAGCGAGCGGTGTTACTTCAAGCAGTGCTGTGATCAACTGGACAATGGCTTCGGGTGCGATAGGTTCGGAGTATGTGGTGGATATGATACCTACCGACCCAACAGGTCCGGGAACGGGTACTACCGCAACCACATACACGGCTACGGGTCTTACTGCATTGACTACCTATTACGCACACGTTCGCGACAGTTGCGGGGCAACATCACTTTCTGCATGGGTTACCATACCTATCGTTACAACTGCTCCGGCAGGAGTTGCCAATGTTGCATCGGGAGACTTTAGTGTTTCTGCATTCCCTAACCCTGTAAAAGACGAGTTGACCATAAAGATCAATGGTGCAGCTAACTCAGTAGGCCAGGTTGAGCTTATTGATATTTCCGGCAAAATGATAAAGACTGTTCGTACCGACAACAGCGAGATCAATATGAGCATGAACGGCTTGCCATCAGGCATTTACTTCATCAGGTATATTGATGCTACACACACACAAACAATAAAGATCAGTAAGCAATAATAATTACCTATTTCAAAACAACAACGCCCTGTTTTTCGGGGCGTTGTTGTTTTAATACCTCCGGTAACTTATAGACGCTTGATTAATTTCTGATTTTACAGGCTATTTATTGAATGGCGTTATCCTCACGGATAGATTAATAACCCGCCCATCTATAGGCGCCCACAATGGCTTGAATGTAGGATCGGTTATGGGGCCGGTGTATATCTGTTCGAATTTCGTTTGCCTGTAGTCCAAAAGATTTTCGCCGTTCAATACCACGCTGAATTTTTTACCGATCTTCCGTTCTATCATCAGCGACATCAGGAAGTAAGGTTGGGTGTTTATATCACCATCCCTGTACTCGGAACCAATATAAGACCCCTCAAGGCCCACTCGCCATTTTTCTGCAAATGGCCGAACAGCGGTAAATGCGAGCCTGTTGCGGGGAGTAAGTGGCAGGAACTTGTTTTGGGTGAGGTATTTCCTTTCGGCATCGGTATAGGTATAGCCGAAATAAAGTTCAAGAGATTTGATGCTCAGTTTTACGTAAGTATCAAAACCCATAGTGACCAACGGCTTATCGCCATTGCTGAAGAATACTTCCTGGTTGGGTATCTGTGTGGCGATCACAGGGTTTGTTATCTGCGTAAGAAAGAATGCGTGGTTGATGAACAGGTTAATATCGTGACCCAGGTCTTTTTTGAAATTGCCTTCCAGGTTATATCCCACAGAACGCTCTGCCTTGATATTTGCAGGTAATGGTTGCAGGTCCTGGGTAGGATAGTCTATTATCTGTACCTCAAGCGGGTTAGGGGTCTTATACCCGAAACCTGCGCCTGCGCGCATTGCCCATGTTTCATTAAAGCGGTGAAACAATGCTATGCGTGGCAATAAAAAATTACCATACTGGTCTGTATGGTCCCCGCGCAGGCCCGCATCCAGTGTCGTTTGTGCAGGGAGATGTATCGTGTATTGTGCAAATGCACCAATAGTATTGTTATGAAAATCAGTAAGCGCTATACTGTCTGAACCTGCAAGCTTTTTAAAATCATCGCCCGTGGTGTTTATACCTGCAACGATACTGTTGTTCTTCTGTGGTATATATACAGATGCCTCGCCATAATAATTAAGCTGGTTGCCCTTTATATCATCGACATTTGATGCAATGTCGCGGTTAAAAGAACTGACACTGCCTTTTATGGTTAGCTTTACCAGGCCCGGGAGTGAACGCTCAAATATCAGCTCGCCGGTATTTCTTTGTGTCTGGTCCTTTTCATAATATTGGTGCAGGCTGTCGGGCAGGCCGTTTATTACCTGCATATCGCCGCCATAGCGCTTTTCAAAAGTACCGTTATAGCCCACGATCAGCGATGTTTTTTCATCAGGGTAGAAGAACAGGCGCGGGTGTATGGTGAAGCTGTTGAGCTGCGGCACATCAGAAAGACCATCACCATTCACATCAACTGCATTCTGGTGGTCGTAACCGGCAAAGAAAGTATAGCCGAATTTTTTCCAGCGCTTAGCGAGGTACGCATTCACATCCTGTTCCTGCAGTGTGGTGGCATTTATGGTGAATACCGCATCCTGGTCATTGGTAGGCCGCTTGGAGATAAGGTTGATAAGGCCCGCGATAGCGCCGCCACCATATAAAGTAGACGCGGACCCCTTGATAAGTTCTACCTGTCGCAGATCAAGCGGCGGTATCTGTAATATGCCGAAACCACCCGAAAATCCATCATAAAGCGGCATGCCATCTCTCAGTATCTGTGTGTACTGCCCGTTAAGCCCCTGTATGCGTACATTCATGTTGCCGGATGTAGCGGAAGATTGCTGTATCTGCACGCCGCTTACATCGCCCAGTATGCTGGCTATGTTGGCCGGTCGTATTGTATTCTCCTCATCCAGGTCTTCCTTGCCGATCACTTCTACTTTTATCGGTGCATTTTCTATGCGTTCGTTAGTACGCGTAGATGAAACGAATACCACCTCTTCCAGGTCTTTGCTGGCGGCATTGAGCAATACTTCGTGCCATTTGCCGTCTGGCATAGTAGTGATAATACTATCGCTCTCGTAGCCTATGGATGTGAAATAAAAGGTATCGCGCCCATCGCCTATGTTACTGATGATCACCTCGCCGGTATCGTTTGTCGCGCCGCCATGCCCGTGCTTATCTGCAACGATAACACCCGTTAACCGCAGTTGTGTGGCCTTGTCCTTTACAACAGCTTTGAACGTGTTTTGTGCATTGGCTGTAGAAGCAAAAGCCAATAATGGCAGGAATAGTGTTAAGTATTTTAAACTTCCCATTAGAAACAACTTAGCGTGTTTATCATTTGTACTCTCGTTATGTGGAAGCCCCCTTCGGGGGTTTGGGGTTTTATTTACCCACTACCAGTACCTGGAAAGAGCCTGGTACTATTCCGGGGCGCTTTCCTTTCTCTTCAGGGTTTGGTGGCAGGAAATCTGCTGTGGGCAAATATACTTTATGTGTTTTTAGGTCAACCGCAGAAGTCCTCGCGCCTTTCTTGGTTGGTACATTTTCTACCACTTCAAAACTTTTCGCCGATTTTTCATGGATCACGGTTAACGTGCCCTCACCGTTTGAGCTGAATACATTCTGTAATTCAGGATCGAACACTACGCCGTCGCAGCCATCGCCTATTGGCAGTTCTTTTACCACTTTGCCATTCTCTGCATTCATAACTATGAGCAATTTATTATCGCAACCGGCAAAGAGCCTTTTCGTTTTTACATCTATAGCCAGTCCGGATGGTTCTTTGCCATTGCCTGTTTTCCAGTTGTTATCTACGGTCCACGTTTTAGTATTTACAACGGCTATTTCACTTTTATCTTCAATATTGATGTAGAGATTGCCTGCTTCATCGCTTACGGGCGTCTCGGGTTTGCCGCCAAGAGCTATAGTTTTTATCACTTCGTTGGTTGCAGGATCGATTACCGTAAGGTCTTTGCTGCGGCCATTGCACGTGATCACTTTTTTAGAGTACGGGTCATACATGATCGCATCCGGGTTCTCGCCGGTCTTTATCTGCGCCAGCACTGCGTTCGTGTTTATATCAAACACCGTTACTGTGTTCAGCCTGCCATTGCTGGTAAAGCCTTTTTTAAATTCAGGGGCAAACGCAATACCATGCACCCCGGTTGTATTAGGTATAACGCCAACTGAGTCGCCTGTATTTTTATTCAGCACATTAACCTGTGTACCATGAGATACATATATATTGTCGGTAACAGGGCTCACGGCTATATAGTCCCATCCGCCACTGCTGGCTATGTGAAAGGTACTAACAAGGCGATATTCAGAATTTTGGGCTAGCGTGGTATTGTATACCGCCAACGCCGTAGTAAAGGCAATTATTGATTTGAAAGTTAGTTTCATTTAAGAGTATTTATAAAGATCAAATATACGGAACATAAGAAAGCAATTAGGGAATGCCAATTATTAATGTAATCTCGTTGACGATTAGATAAGTATTTCGAAGTTTTAAGCTCTGTTTATTTTATTTTATATACTCTCAGAATAGTACTGTTTAATACTTTGTTACAATAAAAAATGTTTGTGTATTTAGGGGTACCGGTAGCACGAAGCGTGGTGATATAATAGTCAGGATTTTCATCTTCACGCACCACTACCAATCGCTTTCTTTGTTCCTTTGTTAATATGGAAGCATTCTCATTGATAGTACCTGATAAAGCAGCCACTCGGATCACGGATGAGGTATCGTGAGCAAGTATATATTCCAGCCCCAGCCGGTAACCGATACACCAATATTCCATATCATATTGCTTGCGAAGTTCCTCATTTTTATGCGATACCAGATTGTTGAAATAAACATACTCGAACGGATGAGCCGTTGTTATAAAAATGCCGATTAATACAAGTTGTATTGTAAATGCTGCATACACCACCACTTTTGCTTTTCCTTGTAGAAGTTTATGTATCAGATATAGTGCCAGCATCACAAAACCGGGGTAGATAAAATACAGATGGCGCCAGTC
>CAIJNJ010000338.1 GCA_903821975.1 uncultured Bacteroidota bacterium | reverse complement strand
CCTCTGAAAAATTAAACGAATATAACCTGAAACGTTACCAACTGACTGCAATACCGACTTTCAATATTTTTGGAACAATGGGTTATAACTATGGTGCGAATAAGTTTAATGATATCGTGTCTCTGTCAAACTATGCGTTCTATTCAATGGTGGGCCTGCAAATGAACGTGCCCATTTACAACGGTTATTTACGGCACCACCAGGTAACCGAAGCAAAACTCAATATTGAAAAATCGAAAAACAATATTGAGTTCATGAAGCAAACCATAGACTTCCAGGCGGCGACATCACGCACAACATTGAAAAACGCATTGCTGCAGGTACAAAGCCAGAGAAGAAATATGGCGCTTGCAAATGACGTGCTGGACCTGGCGCAGAAAAAATATAAGGCAGGTGTGGGCAGCAACCTTGAAGTGACACAGGCGCAAACGGACCAGCTAAGGGCACAGACGAATTATTTCACTGCATTGCTGGACCTGATCAATGCACAGGCAGACCTGAAGAAGGCTTTAGGCTTGCTTAAATAAAGGTTTCTCCCTGGCCCTCTCCCAAGGAGAGAGTGAGGTCGAGAACAAACTGTGTGCGTAATAAATTTTGAAAAGAAAAATCTAGTTTGACTTATAAAACAACACAATAAATGAAACGTTTAATTTCTTTACTGGTACCTGCAATAATGCTTGCCTCATGCGGCGGCGGTAGTAAACCCGAAACAAAAGCTCCTGAAACCGCTAAAAGCGACTCAACAAAGGCTATACCCGTAGGGATTATGGCTGTGCAGCCGGTGGATTTCCATGCCTATATAGAAGTACAGTCGCAGGTAGTGGGCGATGAAAATATTGTGGCTACGCCAAAAGCTCCCGGAACGGTTAGCAATATACTTGTGCAGGTAGGGCAGCATGTAAGCAGCGGGCAAATACTCGCCACCCTCGATGCCTCTATGGTGAACCAGCAGATAGAAGCACTACAGCCACAGTTGGGGTTAAACAAATCATTGTATGAAAAACAACAGGCGCTGTGGAAACAAAACATAGGCACGGAAGTGCAGCTTATGTCGGCCAAAGCACAATACGAATCTGTGCAGAAACAGATCGAAGCCTTGAAAACACAGAAAGATTTCTACCGTATAGTTTCACCGATCACAGGTATCGTAGATGCGGTGAACCTGAAAGTAGGTGACATGGCCTCTCCCGGGTTGTCCGGTATTAGGGTTGTGAGCAATGATAAACTTAAAGCCGAAGCCAGCCTTGGCGAAAATTACCTCGGTAAAGTGAAACAGGGCGACCCTGTAATACTGGTTTTGCAGGATGTAAACGACTCTATTAAAACCACGCTTACATATGTTTCTCAGGCAATAGACCCTACATCGCGTGCATTTACAGTATTAGTACGTTTGAGTAACAACAACAAGCTGCATCCCAATATGGCCTGCAAAATGAAAATACTTAACTACGAAAATACAAGTGCGCTGGTGGTGCCGGTATCTGTGATCCAGAAAACACAGAGCGGCACTATGCTGTATGTGGCAAATGGCGGTAAGGCCAAATCTGTAATGGTAACAACAGGTCGCAATGCTAACGGGCAGGTAGAGATATTGTCCGGATTGAACGCAGGTGACCAGGTGATCGTAAGGGGTTATGAAGAGCTGGACAACGGGCAGCAGATAAGTATTCAATAATAGAGCTATGAACATGCCCCGTATGTTGGTATGGGGCTTCTCAAATACCAGGATAAAAAATTCCAAATGAAAGATTCATTCAAAGAGTTTAAACCGTCGAGCTGGGCAATAAACAACCGCACAGCCGTGTATATACTTACCATCATCATTACATTGATGGGGCTTATGGCCTATAACAGCCTGCCAAAGGAAAAATTCCCGGAAATAAAATTCCCACAGATAATTGTGCAGACCCTTTACCCCGGCACATCTCCGGAGAATATGGAAAACCTGGTGACAAAGCACATTGAAAAGCAGGTGAAAAACATCACCGGCGTGAAAAAGGTAACCAGTAATTCCTTCCAGGATTATTCGGTGGTGATTGTGGAGTTTAACCCGGACGTACAAATAGACAAGGCAAAGCAGGATGTAAAAGACGGCGTGGATAAGGCTAAGCAGGACCTCCCTAAAAACCTCCCTTACCAGCCTGAAGTAAAAGATATTGACCTTTCCGAATTCCCCATATTGTCTGTAAACATTTCGGGTAACTATGATCTGAACCGCCTGAAGAAATATGCTGACAAGGTAAAAGACAATATAGAGGCAATAAAAGAAGTGAAGCGCGCAGATATGGTGGGCGGCCCTGAAAGAGAGATACAGATAAATGTGGACCTCTACAAAATGGAAGGAGCAGGCCTAACCTTTGGCGATATACAGAACACTATCAGTTCAGAAAACCTGTCGGCATCAGCGGGTGAAGTATCTATGAACAACCAGAAGAGGGTACTGAGCATAAAGAATGAATATAAAACCGCGGACCAGATAGGAAATACGATCATTAAAAATCAGAAAGGTGATGCCATATATCTCAAAGACATAGCGGAAGTGGTAGACGATTTTGCTGAGCAGAAAAGCTTTGCACGCCTTGATGGTAATAATGTGATCACGCTGAATGTGATAAAAGCTAAGGGAAAAAACCTGATAGACGCGTCTGATAATGTAACCAACCTGATCACAAAAATGAAAAAGGGAGGCCTCCCTGCTGACCTGAAAATAGTGGTTACCGGCGATCAGTCTCAGAATACAAGGGATACACTCCATGATCTTATCAATACCATCATCATCGGCTTTATACTGGTTACACTGATACTGATGTTCTTTATGGGTGTTACCAACGCACTGTTTGTTGCTATGTCGGTACCACTCTCCTGCGCTATAGCATTCCTGGTAATGCCTACAATAGGTTTTACGCTGAATATGATCGTACTTTTCTCATTCCTGCTTGCACTTGGTATAGTGGTAGATGATGCGATAGTGGTAATAGAGAACACGCACCGTATTTTTGACAACGGGAAAGTGCCCATAGCCAAAGCGGCGAAAATGGCTACCGGCGAGGTTTTTCTGCCTGTACTTTCCGGCACAGCCACTACGCTTATGCCATTCATACCGCTGGCCTTCTGGAACAGTATCATCGGTAAGTTCATGTTCTTCCTGCCCATTACCCTGATCATAACCCTGGTGGCTTCCCTGCTTGTGGCTTATATCATCAACCCTGTATTTGCGGTAAGCTTTATGAAACCGCATACTGATCATGATAATACAAAACCGCATTTCAATAAGCGTGATAAAGTGTTGTTGGTGATCTTCCTGGCTATTGCTGCATTATTCTATCTCAACAGGTCGTGGGCTGTGGCCAACTTCGTAATGTTTATTTACGTTTTCATCCTGCTTGAAAAGTTTGTGCTCTCCAAAGTGATACATACTTTCCAGAATAAATCATGGCCCGCTTTCCAGGACTGGTATACACGCGTACTGAAAGGAGCTTTGAAACGCCCGGTGACAATATTAATAGCAACCGCTCTTTTGCTGCCGGTTGCCATAGGCGGTTATATTATGCGCCATCCTCCTTTCACACTTTTCCCGGATGCAGACCCCAATTTTGCTTATGTATATCTAAACCTTCCCGTAGGCACCGACCAGGCGCATACTGATGAGGTGATGAAAGATATGGAAGGCCGCGTAAATAAGGTTTTAGGTATAGACCCGAAAACAGGCAAGACCAACCCGCTGGTTGAATCTGTAATATCCAATGTAACCGTGAACGCTGTGGACCCAGGCAGCGGAGAAGTTGGCGATTTCCCGAATAAAGGCCGCATTACAGTAGCATTTGTTGAATATGCGAAGAGAAACGGTGTTTCCACATGGGACTACCTGAGCAAAATAAGAGAGGTAGTGAAAAATGTACCGGGCGCTGAAATAACCGTGGATAAAGAATCTGGCGGACCACCAACACAAAAACCGATTGCTATAGAAATAACCGGCGATAACCTTGATTCACTGATCGCTACTTCGGAAAATCTCAAAAGGTTCCTTGAAGAGAAACAGGTAGCCGGTGTGGAAAAGCTACGTAGCGACTTCCAGACCAATAAGCCTGAAATAACCTTTAACCTGGACCGTGAACGCATGGACAAAGAAGGTATAACCACCTCTACTATTGCGTACAACCTGCGCAGCGCCATCTTTGGTACGGAAATATCACGTTTCCGCGATGCTAATGACGACTACCCGATCTATGTGCGCTTAATGAAAGAGCAGCGCAAGGATGTGGACGCATTACGCAATATGCCGATCGTGTACCGCGATATGGGTATGGGTGGTATGATACGCGAAGTACCGGTGAGCGCTTTTGCAGAACTAAGCTATACCAATACCTATGGCGGTATAAAACGTAAGGATGAAAAGCGCATCATTACCTTATCATCTAACCTCACTACCGATTACCAGAACAAAGGCAATGACGTAGTAGCGGCAGTACAGAAAGAAATAGACAAATTTCATGTGCCATCCGGCGTCACTGTGAGAATGGCGGGTGAGCAGGAAGACCAGGCCGAAACAGGTTCCTTCCTCGGCAGGGCCATGATGATATCCATGATGCTGATATTCCTGATACTGGTACTGCAGTTCAATTCATTCAGCCGCACCATAATCATTATGAGCGAGGTGTTGTTCAGTATTATTGGTGTATTCCTTGGTTATGCAATAGCCGGCAATACATTCTCAATGGTAATGAGCGGTATAGGTATCGTGGCACTCGCAGGTATCGTGGTGAGAAACGGGATATTGCTGGTAGAATTTATGGACCTGATGCTGAAAGAAGGTATGGCGCCGTATGATGCCATCATAGAATCAGGCCGCACTCGTATGACACCGGTATTGCTTACGGCCGCTGCTGCTATAATTGGCCTTATTCCGCTTGCCGTAGGTATGAATATAGATTTCGGTTCATTACTGGCAACCGGGAACCCGCACCTGTACTTTGGTGGTGATAATACTGCTTTCTGGGCGCCGCTCGCATGGACCATGATCTATGGCCTTAGCTTCGCTACATTCCTTACACTTATAGTAGTACCAGTAATGTGTTTGTTGAGCTTTAGGTTTAAGTCGAAGGTGAATAGGGTAATTGGTGTTTTTAAAGGAACAATTTCTATTACCCCCCCTGAAACTATTGCCTATGTATCTTTTGGAAAAAGACTTAGGGCATTTATTCTTGATGGTCTTGTTCTTGTTATTCCGTCTGTGGTTGTCTATTTCATTTTGAGCGATCACCCATTTTACATCTGGCTAATAGCTGTGCGCCTAATAACTCTGTTATATAATTCGTCAATGGAATCAAGTATTTTCATGGGCACTTTTGGAAAAACTGCTATGGGTATTGTTGTAACTGACCTGGATAACAATAGAATTTCCTTCTTAAAAGCATTGGGAAGAAACTTAGGTAAATATGTATCAATGCTGATATTGTATATTGGATTCCTCACAATGTTGTGGGATAAAAAGAAACAGACCTTGCATGATAAAATTGCTGGAACGATTGTGGTAAAAGGCAATTTTACTGATGAAGTATCCGATAAGTCAATGGAGTGATATTGGAAACATTTGAAAAGAAAAACCCTGCTAAAAACAGGGTTTTTCTTTTTTACGGTTATTTGATCTTCTTGTATAAACCTACCAGGTCTCCGGTAGCAAGTATGTGTCCCTGCATGGCTTTTTCAAGGCCTGCTTTATCCGTGCTTTTACTAAGTTCCAGCTTTGTATCCAGCGCATACACCATGAAGTGGTAGTGATGTGTACCTGTGGGAGGGCACATTCCTTTGTAGCCGTTTTGCTTCATGCCATTATATCCCTGCTCTGCGCCTTTAAAGTTCTCGGGTATATCGCCATTGACATCTATATTCCACATCACCCAGTGCGTAAAGCCACCGGCCATTGGCGCATCAGGGTCGTGCATGATCAATGCCAGTGTTTTTGCACCGGAAGGTATATCGCTTATGTGCAACGGCGGGCTCACCTGTTCTCCTTCGCAGGAGTATTTGGTGGGCATCATTCCGTTCTCCGTAAATGCGGAACTGGTGATTTTTAACCCTGATTTATTGGTAAATGATAAAATACCAATTACTATAAATGCAGCAATAAGCATAAGTGGTTTGCGCATAAAGTCTGTTTTAAAAATTTAATAATGAAATGTACTATTCGAAAAATACGCAAATAAAATTAGTGCCGCTAATATCTTATATACGCATATTAAAACAGGAAAGGCAACTGTTTGCACAGTTGCCTTTCTAATATATTGGTAATCAATGCTTACTTATTCATTGTAGCCAGGAACTCTTCGTTGCTCTTGGTTCCCTTCATTTGTTGCAGCAGGAAGTGCATCGCCTCGTCGGTATTCATATCAGAGATATGGTTACGGAGTAGCCACATTTTGTTATGTACATCTTTATCCAGCAGCAGGTCGTCGCGGCGGGTAGAGGATGATGTAATATCTATAGCTGGGTATATGCGCTTGTTGGCCAGCTTACGATCCAGTTGCAACTCCATGTTACCTGTACCCTTGAATTCTTCAAAGATCACCTCATCCATTTTAGAGCCGGTATCAATAAGCGCCGTAGCGAGTATGGTAAGCGAACCGCCGTTCTCTATTTTACGGGCAGCGCCAAAGAATTGTTTTGGCTTTTGCATGGCGTTTGCTTCCACACCGCCACTCAGTACTTTACCACTTGCAGGTGCCACAGTATTATGCGCACGTGCCAGGCGGGTAATGGAATCGAGCAGTATCACCACATCGTGGCCTACTTCAACCAGCCTTTTTGCTTTTTGCAGTGCTATGGTAGAAACTTTTACGTGCTTATCTGCGGGCTCGTCAAATGTAGAAGCGATTACTTCCGCACGTACGCTGCGCTGCATATCGGTAACTTCCTCGGGGCGCTCATCTACGAGCACAATCATGAGATAAATTTCCGGGTGGTTATGCGCTATCGCATTAGCCACTTCCTTCAGCAACATGGTCTTACCTGTTTTAGGCTGTGCCACGATCAGGCCACGCTGCCCCTTGCCTATTGGCGTGAACAGGTCCATGATACGGGTGCTGTAATTGCTGCCTGTTGTGGTGAGGCTTAATTTTTCGAATGGGAATAAAGGCGTCAGATAATCGAATGGTACACGGTCGCGTATCTCATCGGGCAGCCTGCCGTTTATGGTTTCCACTTTCAGAAGCGCGAAATATTTTTCGCCTTCTTTCGGTGGGCGCACGTTGCCTTTTACGGTATCGCCTGTTTTAAGGCCGAATAATTTTATTTGTGACGGAGATACATAAATATCATCCGGTGAGCTCAGGTAGTTATAATCGCTGCTGCGCAGAAAACCATAACCGTCCGGCATCATTTCCAGTACACCTTCACTTGCTACTATACCTTCAAACTCCAGGTTGAAATTGCTCTGTGGTTTTTCTTCGCGGCGGGGTGGCCTGTTATATGGCTGGTGTGGCTGGTTTTGTGGTTTTTCTGTTCCCGCTTCGCCTTCTGCTGATTGTTGCGGGGGTTGTACTTCCGGCGATTCGGTAGGCATCGTTATATCACTTACTTCGCTCGTCTGGCTGTTTGATTCTACCGGGGCTGTCTTATTTTCAACAGGAGTAGTCTCTTTCCTCGGTTCAGGCCTTTTTGCTTCCGGCCTTTGGATAGGTTCAAATACCGTAGGTAAAGGGCCCATTTCTTCTTTTGGCTTGCGCAGGCGGCGTTTTTTGTCGCCTGCTTCATTTGTTTCGGGTGCTTCGGTTACAGCAGGTGCTGCGTCTTCTTTAGGCTTACGGCCACGGCGTTTTTTGGGCTCGTCTTCACCACCGGCTTGTTGTTCCAGTATTTTATCAACAAGGGCTTTTTTGTCAAGGGAACCTGCGTTCTGTATTTTTAATGAGTCTGCTACATCTATAAGCTCAGGGATGAGCATATCATTTAATTGCAAAATGTCGTAAGGCATGCTTGGTTTTTTTCTGAATAATTATTTTTCGAATAATAAATGGTCTTCGTGAAAAATCTATGATCTTCTTTTGATTATGGGAATTCTCAGATAAACTGAACTGAAAGGCTGGAACAAATACTGTTTCCTTAGTGCAAGTTTACGACTGTTTTGGTAAAAAATGAAAAAAAGGTTTATTTTTTAGTAATTGTACCCTGAAAAGACCGTGCCATAAGATATATGGTCTGTGGAAAGGGGGTGTAAGAGAAGCCGGGTAGCGCCTCCAATAGCTTGCTGTTATTGTAATAGCACAAAGAATTGGCATTATTGGCTGTTTCTCTCGTAACAAGTGTATTTGCCCCAAATACCGTGCGTAATAAACCGCTCACCCTCCAGCCAATACCGGTCATAAACGAATTAGCAGCTATACGTGGCGGCTTTTTCTTAAGTGCATCCGCCATAAGGATGAAAACCTCCTTATAAGAGAAATTACCTGCGCTTACAATGAACCTTTCTGCCTCTATATCTGAAGCCATAAGGGGTACTAATGCTTTTACGACATCTTCAGCATCCACCCATGCGGTTAATCCTTTTGAATAAAACGGGAATTCACGGTATACCATCTTCATCAATTGCGAGGATAAGTCGTGCCCATTGGTTGCACCCAGAATTATGCCCGGGTTTACGATAACGGCATTGAGCCCTTCCCCTATCCCGCGCCACACTTCCATTTCCGCAAGGTACTTGCTCAGGCCGTAGGCAGAGTTATACTTACTGTCTTCCCATTCCGCTTCTTCTGTTACTTCTTTTTTCGGATCACCGCCTGTTCTGCCAAGCGCTGCAATGGAGCTCACATGCACCAACTTGCGGATGCCCTGAAGCAATGCCTGGTTCACAATGTTAGCGGTACTCTCGGGGTTAAAGTGCATCATTTTATCACGCATGCGCGGATCAAATGAAACAATAGCGGCGCAATGGTATATTTCCGTAACCCCCTTCATTGCCTCTTCCACATCAAATATGTCCAGCAGGTCACAGCAGGCCCATTCTATTCCGGGAAGATTTTTAAGCTCATCCGGTGGGATATGGCTATGGTAGAGCGCACGCACACTAACGCTCTGTGCGGATAAGTACCGGACAAGATGCTGACCAAGAAAACCACTTGCACCTGTAACTAAAACCATCGCGTGAACCGGGATTTATTGGATTAATGAGTTTGCCGTGTTTGCACTAATGTAACACTTTTGCCAAAAAAATTTCTTTTTCACAAGCGTGATGATTATCAATGCTTTGTCCGAAAAAATGTAACAAAAATGTCCCGAAAATGTAACAGGGATGCGCCGTAAAATATTGCGGCTTGCTTCCCGCCATTTCCGGAGGCAAAATATTGCGTCTCTACATTTGACCAATTTTTCCTTTTTATCTTCCCGGCAATAATACCAATCTGGCTTCTAATTACCCTTGTTACTTATTTTGGCTAAAGCCAGGAGCCATGGTATTTTCAATACCCCCGCCTGAAGGCCAGGGCAATTACAACAGCTTTCTGAAAAGTGCCTTTCAAGTCTAATTGGTATAATTCATGTTTACAACGTAAAGGTAGTATGGAAAATGGTATGAAAAAAAGCAGATACCAACAATGCGGGCTATATATCCTTTCTGAAATGCAGACAGAACAAGGATTTGCGGGTAAGGAAAAATTGTGAATAAGTTTATTTACAGGTGCAATGTCCTTTTTTAAATAAACTAATTATTCGAAAAAGAAATAAGCGCCTTTACATTTCTATATAGTTACAACGCCTGAAACTGCCGCAAAAACCGCACATCATTTTGTGAATACAGGCGCAGGTCATTTACCTGGAATTTTATCTGCGTGATGCGCTCTACGCCCATACCAAATGCAAAACCGGTATATACCTCGGGATCTATACCGAAATTACGGAGCATATTGGGGTGCACCATGCCACAGCCCAGTATCTCTACCCAGCCGGTATGCTTGCACAGGTTGCAGCCGCTGCCACCGCATACGGTACAGGATATATCCATCTCGGCACTCGGCTCTGTGAACGGAAAATAGGATGGCCGGAAACGCACCTTCGTATCCTCACCAAACATTTCCGTAACAAAATAATAAAGTGTTTGCTTCAGGTCGGCAAACGATACGTCTTTGTCTACATACAATCCCTCACACTGGTGAAAGAAACAATGCGCGCGCGCAGATATGGTCTCATTGCGGTACACCCTGCCCGGGCAAATAACGCGCACAGGTAAAGGCGTTGTCTCCAGTATCCGCGCCTGCACCGATGAGGTGTGTGTGCGCAATACCCAATCCGGGTTTTGCGATACGTAAAACGTGTCCTGCATATCCCGTGCCGGGTGATGCTCCGGCATATTCAGCGAGGTGAAATTATGCCAGTCATCTTCTATCTCCGGCCCGGTTGCCACACTGAAACCTATCTTCTCAAATATAGAAACGATCTTATTCTCAATGATGCGTAATGGATGCCGCGTGCCTATCGGCAGCGGTGTGCCGGGCAAAGTAATATCTATTGATTTCCCTTTTTTTGAACCGGCTCCGCTCAGTTCTTTGAACGATTCATATTTTCCTTCGGCAAGTTGTTTAAATGCATTGAGCTGCTGCCCCGCATCTTTGCGCGATTCGGGCGGTACGCTCTTCATCTCCCCCGAAAGCTGCTTTACAATACCCTTTGTGCCAAGGAAGCGGACCCTGTAATTTTCAAGGTCTGCGGCATCGGCTGGCTGGAAAGCATTTATTTCCTGTTCGTATATCTGTATTTGCTCCTGTAAGGATGACATAGGCTGGCAAAGATATAAATCATCGTCCGTTATAAGAAAATTTATGTAGTTTAACATTAAATACGGGCGTAATGAAAAAAGTGGTAAGCGGCATATATTATTTTCTGCCAGTACAGTTGCTGCTGCTACATTTCCGTAAATACCAGTTGCTGCTCATTTTTTGGCTCATCCTATTTCTAACCATTACCGGCAGGTTTGCATCCCATTTTGGGGCATCCTCTTTGTTCCTTGCCCCGGAGTACCTGGGCAAGATCAGTTTTCTGAGTATGTTACTACTCGGCTGTGCCATGTGTGTATTCATTATGATGTGGCATATCACCACATTTATCATACACAGCAAGCGCATGCCATATATGGGCGCTACCCGCCATGCATTCGTGGTCTATTGTTATAATAACTCTATCATACCGGTAGCTTTCCTGGCATTTTATTCGGTGGTTTGTATACACTTCCAATGGCGTAGTGAACATGCCCCTGTAAAAAATATCATACTGCTGCAGCTTGGCTTCTATCTCGGCATTTTTTTAGTGGTACTGATTTCATTCGCTTACTTTTTCAGGGTAAGTCGTGATTTTTTTAAAAACCTGCTCAGCTCCATTACTAACCCGGCTTTTATACGTGAGCTGATCCCATACGATTCGCTCGATTACGAATTAGACATACTTCCCGCTCAATCATACATTTCCGGAAAACTTAAGATCGAGAAGAACGCTGACCTGGAGCCCTTTCATCCCCGCGTAATGAATACCGTTCTGCGCAGGCATCACCGCAATGTGATATTCGCTACCGTACTTGCTTATGTGCTGCTGCTGCTCATGGGTGTATTCATGGAGCGACCATTATTAAGGGTGCCCGCAGGTGCCGGGTTCCTGCTGTTGTTTTCTATTATTATGGGTGTTGTAGGGGCGTTCAAATATTTCATGAAAAGCTGGGAAGCTATAGGATGGATAATCTTCGTGGTGCTTATATCACTGATGGTAAAATTTAAGTTTTTTGACCTGAGGAGTATTGCCTACGGTCTTAATTACCATACCCACACTGCCAATGAGCCTATCTATGATTACGAACACGTACGTGCCCTGTTTACCCCGCAGCGCTATGCGGCTGATAAACAAACAGAACAAACCCGCCTCGGGTTTTGGAAAAGCAAAAATACAATCGACACCTGTGATCCGCCGTTGGTCGTTGTCACCGTGAGCGGCGGCGGCTCCCGTTCGGCATACTGGAGTTTCCGCACATTGCAGTATATAGACAGCATGACCAATGGCCGCCTGTTTAAAAATACGGTGCTTATCACAGGAGCCTCCGGTGGTATGATAGGCGCAACATATTGGCGAAACCTGCATGACGCATTCCAACAGGGCCTTTTAAAAGATCCTTATGCTCCGAAATACCAGAATAATATTGGCAAAGACCTGCTTAATGCCATCATCTTTTCCTTTGCCAGCGTAGACCTCATCTCTCCATTCAATAAAATAAATCTTGCCGGCTATTCCTACACCCGTGACCGTGGCTATGCTATGGAGCAGGAGCTCATCAGGAATACAAATGGATTGATGGATAAAAATATCGGCTATTTCGGAAAGCGGGAAGCGGATGGGTCCATACCTCTTCTTATCATTAACGGCACAATCATAAATGATGGAAGGCGATTAATGATAGCCAACCAGCCTTTGGGATACCTGACGCAACCGGAATTTTCCCTTAACAATGCAACACCACCCATAGATGGTATCGACTTTGCCGCATTTTTTGCCGGCCAGGATCCATACAATATGCGCATTACTTCCGCCCTGCGTATGAACGCCACTTTTCCGTACGTGCTCCCTGTTGTAAAAATGCCCAGCCAGCCGCGTATGAATATCATGGATGCCGGCCTGCGGGATAATTTCGGTACCGAAGTGGCCAGCCGATACCTCTTCGTTATGCGTGACTGGCTGAAGAAAAACACCCGCCAAATTATATACTTAGATATAAGAGATACGCGCGAAAATGAAGTGAGCCCCATATCGGACCAGACCTCATCCTTAAGTAATATGATCGTAGACCCGGTATTCGTTATACAAAACAAATGGGAAGCCTTCCAGTCTTATTCGCAAGGCATACTGGAAGATATTGCGCCGCAAAACTTTGCCGGAAAGCTCCGCTATATTACGCTGCAGTATGTGCCCAAAGAATCAAATAAAGTCGCTGCGCTAAATTTTCACCTGACACAGGAAGAGAAAACGGATATCGCATGGTCTATTTATAACACAGGCAACCAGGCGGCGATAGATACGATCGTGAAATTGCTGAACCCCCCAACCCCCTGACCTCTCCCCGGCCCTCTCCAAAGGAGAAGGAGATGTTACGGGCTTAGGTTGGAAATATGTTTTCAGTTATGGGAATCGTTTTCTTCTTTCACAGCTGCTTCACTAACTCTGTCCAGTCCACCTTTCCCGGGAGCCATTTTTTGCTCATCACACTTCCGAGCAGGCCCCTGTTGCGATAAAAGTTTGCCTTCTCCTGCATCAGTGTATGTATCTGCACCAATGCGCTGTAACGGGTAAGCTCTTCCCAGTTCTTATCTTTAAAATTATCGAAGAAAGACGCCAAGACCTTACGTGCTTCTTTCAGGTTCCAGTAATGATATATATATGGCGCAGCGGCTTTAACCAGCCCCGCCTGCTGAAAATAAATGGAAAATGCGAACTGCTCAATAATGTGCTTAGGAAATTTTGGATACTCATTATCCGTAAACGTCAATACCTCATCCAGCAAGTGGCGGTACTTTGTATTAAACCCCAGAACTCCGGCATTCCACATGGCAAATTCATGCACCGGCCTTTCTTTAATGTTTAGAGGGCTGCCTTTATAATGGTGGTCTAATTTTGCAAACACTTTATTCCCGCGGTCGCTGATCAGCCCTTCTCTCACATGCATGTACAATTGCCCGTCGTTGATGTTTTTCAGCAACTGGTCTATCGGGTGGGTAAATACAATATCCGAATCGAGGTATAGAATGTTACCTTCTTTATCTTTTGTGAAGTCTTTGAGCATCTCCACCTTTACCCGGTGCACAAAGTTTATTTCACCCTTCCATAAGTTTATTGTTTTCTCGTCTACTTCTGTGAAATGTAATGGTATTGAGCACTCTTTAAACGACCTGAACCATCCCGGGTTATCCGTATAGATCCACACTTCTGTGTTATCCGGGACACCGGCCGTATATATCCTTGATAGCGATAGCAGGGCATAAGCGCATTCATGAAAAATGCGCTCATTTCCATAACATTGAAAAACGATATAGTTGGTCTGGAATTTCATTGACCCTAAACCTTATATAGCAGGCTCCCTGTTTAAAAATTGTTCTGCGACCATAAGCTTGTCATGCAGTATTTCATCTTCCGCCATAAAGGAAACTTCTTTGCGCAGTTCGCTCCATAGATTTTCAATAACCTTTGATGATCTTTTCGGATGACGAATATCCAAGGCCTGTGCAGCAGTAAGTAATTCTATTGCCAGCACGCGCTGCACATTCTGTACCACCTTGCGCAGTTTTGTTACCGCGTTGGCTCCCATGCTCACGTGGTCTTCCTGCCCGTTGCTGCTCACTATACTGTCTACAGATGCCGGGGTGCAGTATTGTTTGTTCTGGCTCACTATGGCTGCAGCAGTGTATTGCGCTATCATAAATCCGCTGTTCAGTCCCGCTTTGGGAGCGAGGAATGCCGGGAGACCACGCTGGCCACTGACGAGTAAATACGTTCTGCGCTCAGAGATATTTGCAAGCTCCGCCATCGCTATCGCCAGGAAATCGGCATGCAGCGCCAGCGGTTGGCCATGAAAGTTACCGCCGCTCATTATTGCATCCTCATCATGAAATACGATCGGGTTGTCTGTTACAGAATTGATCTCTATCTCCAGTACGTTCGTCACCGTGTCCACCACATCTTTTGTGGCCCCATGCACCTGCGGCATGCAACGAAAGGAATACGGGTCCTGTACTTGTTCTTTATGCTGTTGCTGAATTTCACTTCCGGCCAGCAATTTTAATATTCTTTCGGCTGTTGCTATTTGCCCTTTGTGCGGGCGCACCCGGTGTATCGGGTATTTGAATGGTTCATCTTTCGCCATAAACGCATCGGCAGACATAGCCCCTATAACATCTGCCCAAACCGCCAATCTTTTTGACTCTATTAGCGCCCATGTGGTATATGCGCTCATGAACTGTGTGCCATTCAGTAGTGCAAGCCCTTCTTTTGCCGCAAGTGGTATTGGCTCCAGCCCGTTTTTTTGTAAAGCTTCTGCCGCTGACATTTTTACACCCTTATGCCGCACCACGCCTTTTCCAAACAAAGGCATACACAGATGTGCCAACGGTGCCAGGTCGCCCGATGCGCCGAGCGAGCCAAGCTCATACACTACAGGGTGAATACCAAGATTATAAAAATCTGCAAGTCGTTGCACGATCTGTGGCCTTACGCCACTGTATCCCTGGCTCAGCCCGTGCACTTTCAGCAGCAGCATAAGGCGCACTATCTCCTCGGGTACTTCATCTCCCATGCCGCAGGCGTGAGAGCACACAAGGTTTTCCTGTAGTTGCTCCAGTTCATGGTCTTCAATACGCACATTGCATAAAGAGCCGAAACCGGTGTTTATGCCATAATACGTTTTCCCAGCCTTCAGTACTTCATCAAGGTAAGCCCGGTTGCGGGCTATACGTTTTGTAGCGGCTGCAGATAATGCTATTTTTTTGCTGTAATCTTTCTTTACGCCGTCTATGGATATGTGGTCTGCTAATTCCATAATGTATTTATCCGTACCCCGGTGCGGAGTATTTTTTTATTAAACCTGTTTTGACAATTATTTCATTGATGGCGGGTAGGCGATAATTGCCGCGAGATCTTCTTCTATGGTTTTCTTTACGGTCTCTGTTATCCTTCCCATTTCCTTTCCGTTCTTATATAATATTATGGTGGGTACCAATGTTACGTTGTATTTTTTCTCTTCACCGTTCTTGGTAGTTTTGGCTCTCGTTACCCCATACATAGTGAGCTTTGACGCCGGATAATCTATCATTTGCAGCACCCTTTCCAGCCTGGGTATGAGGTAATGAGAATCATCGCACCAGGTGCCCATAAAAACAACCATCGTATAAGCCGGCATATATGTTTTGAGATATTCCACTACACTTTCTGCCGGTTTATATTCGTTCACTGTTTTAAGCCACGTGAAAGATATTTCTTTATTCAGGTCATCAAAAGTAATGGGGCCGTCGTATATGATACCGCCATCAACACTGTCTTTAAAAGCGAAATAAGTCGAGTTTTGCGCCATTGCTTGTACGTTCGCCAGCAATAGTAATGCCAATAGTATCTTTTTCATCTTATGGTTTTTCTTAGTGATTTAGGTGAGTTGGTTCCTGATTATCAGCAGCTTGCCTCTCAATTGCTGCAGGGATTGCTTCAGGTCAATGGTTTCCACGTCTATTTTGTTCTGTTTTTTCATTTTGGCTTTCGCACCCGAAAGGGTAAAGCCCCGTTCTTTTACCAGGTGGTGGATTGCCCGTAATTCTTTTATCTGCTCCGGAGAAAATAAACGGTCCCCTTTGCGCGTGGTGCGTACTTTTAATTTGAATTCGTTG
>CAIJNJ010000337.1 GCA_903821975.1 uncultured Bacteroidota bacterium | reverse complement strand
GATACAGGCACTGCAAGCAGTAATAATATCCATATCATTTTCTGAGGCGTGTTCATGGTCTTGATCTTTACCACGTGTACCACACAATATAGCAGTACTGCCGCTGAAATTGTTGATGCAGTGGCCAGCAAGAGAAACAATGTATCGTAGTTATTGCTCGTTATACCTACAACACTTTTCGGCTGTGGATGGCCATGGGTAAGCGGTAGCAGGAGTATGAGGTAATAAACCAGTGATATAAAAAATGCAATGGCAGGAAGAAAACAAACAACAGCCATTTTCTTTTTATACTTCTCATCAATGATCATTACCTTTCCATAACAGGCAATTTGAAGATAGTTATCAGATCAGGCTATATCCGGGTAGATAGGGGTATATTTAGGAGCATCTTTAATAAGGAACAACCAGAATAATGCAGATGCTATTGGAGCCATTACACTCAGAAAAATAAACCACATCAATTTGTGTGCAGAGTTCAGCGTTTTCATTCTTGCTAATACCACAAGACAATGGATAAACACCGGTGCCGTAATAATTGCTGATGCAGCGAGTAAAAAGAACATGGTGTCATAATTACGGCTGGTAACGCCTACTATACTTGCTGGTGCCTGGTGCCCCTGTGTCAGCGGAAGGATAAGTACGAGATAATATATAAAGCAAAGGAAGAAACACAATACAGGTATAAAGCAAATAATGCCCATTCTTGTTTTTGCCTTGTCGTCTAAAATCATATGGTTTTCCATGACATCAAATGTTTAGGTGAAATATCACTTAAACTTCATCAAAACCATGCCATTGTTTAATTTGAAAATGGTGTTCATTATCATCCCGTTATGACAACCTTTTTGCTGTGTATTTTTTGAGGAAATCTTCAAATTTAGGAAGGGTGAAGCTGCTGAGATTGTGGGCAGCGGTGAGGCCACCCTTTTGGGCTACCATTACACCGTAGTAGGTATCCTTATATCCTTCAACAGAATGAGCATCTGGGTTAATGGAAAGCAAAACTCCCTTGTCTATTGCGTAATCTATCCACCGCCAGTCAATATCGAGACGGCGGGGATGGGCGTTAATTTCGATAACCACATTATTCTCTGCACAAGCATCAATGATGGCTTTATGATCGAGGGGATAACCTTTGCGGGATAATAACAGGCGGCCGGTAGGATGCCCGAGAATAGCAGTATACGGATTCCGGATAGCGGTAAATACCCTATCCATTGCTTTCTCCTGCGACATTTTCAGATTGCTGTGCACACTGGCTATTACAAGGTCGAATGTGCCCAGCACCTGTTCACTATAATCGAGGCTGCCATCGTTAAGAATGTCAGACTCTATACTTTTGAATATTTTGAACGGGGCCAGTTTTGCATTCAATGCTTCTATCTCCTGGTGTTGCGCAGCTATTTGCTCCGGCTTGAGGCCGCCTGCGTAAAAAGCAGATTGTGAATGGTCGCTGAGTACAAGGTATTCAAAACCTTTTTCTTTGGCTGCCTTTGCCATTTGCTCTATGGTATGCACACCATCGCTCCAGGTGGAATGGGAATGGATAATAGATCTAATATCGGCAGGCTGAATAAAATTGCTGACGGTATTTTTTGCTGCTTTTACAATGCTGCTTTCTGTCTCCCGTTGCATGGACGGAATAAATGCAAGGTTATTCACAGAAAATATCTCGTCTTCCGATGCAGGGGCACCCGGTAATTTATAATTCTTAAGAAAGGCTGCCAGAAACTCCG
>CAIJNJ010000336.1 GCA_903821975.1 uncultured Bacteroidota bacterium | reverse complement strand
CTATAGAAACGCCCTCATATTCAAATGAGGGCGTTTTTTATTTGTATATAAATTTAAATAGCTTAAAATCAATCTATAACGATTGATTTTATTTTAATATTTTTATTATTTAGGTGCTGATGCCCTAATGGCAGGTGCAATTGTTAATTGTATATCAATTTATTTACCGCATTTCTTAAAAAAAAGAATAAATTTACTAACCTATTTAATTAAAATACTGTCTTAAGATATGTGAAAGTGTCTTTGAGGCAGATTTTTTGGTGTTTTTTTTATTTGATATAACTATTGAACGACATTTCTTTATTCTAGATCTTGGTGTATTATATGAAACGCAATCGTTACTTATTTAGTATTATTCTTGGAATTGTATTTCTTTTTGGAGCGGCAAAGGGTTATTCGCAGGTCACTGTAACAAGCAGTGATTCTCTGGACTGTACGCATACGTGTACTACACTTACTGCTCACCTGGAAGGTGATAACCCCACAAATGCGGGTATTACTGAAGATGACGTTTACTCCAGCCTTCATGCTATTGGCTTTACATTCAATTATTACGGCACCAATTATACCCAGTGTTCAATCGGGGCAAATGGTACCATAGACTTTACGGCAAGTGACGCCGGTGCGTATGACCCATGGCCTATTTCCGCACCTCTCCTGGGCAATTCAAGTAAGTATAATAATATATGCGGACCCTGGTGTGATATTGATATTTTTTATACCGGCGGTGCTATTGGCTCAGAAACATACTCCACAGACGGTGTTGCACCTTACAGGAAGTTTGCGGTAACCTGGTGTGCCTGCAGTATGTATTCTTGTGGCGCGCAGCGCATCACTACACAGATCATTATTTATGAAACCACGAACATAATTGAAGTGCATATTTCCAAAAAGCAGATCTGCGCAGGATGGAATGGTGGCTATGCAATTGTGGGGGTACAAAATGCAACCGGCACTGCGGCTACTGTAGCTCCGGGCAGAGACTATCCTGCTACATGGGCAATACCTCCTACAGAAGCATGGCGCTTTACGCCTAACGGCACTGTTTCAGCATACACAGTGTCTTCCATTCCATACGCACCGATCCCACTGGCATCATCAGCGCTTTATTGGTACAATGCAACTACAGGCGCTTACTTAGGAACCGGCGATACAATGCACGTTTGTCCCACAACAGCAACGTTGTACAAATGTGGTGCATTAGGTTGTGCCGATACTTCATTTGGTTATTATCTCGTAAGGCCATCAGGTGGAGTTACTTTTACTACTACTTCTACAGATCCTACCAAATGCGGTGCATGTGATGGTACGATTACTCTTCATGGATTA
The DNA here is from genome assembly GCA_903821975.1 of uncultured Bacteroidota bacterium. Classification (GTDB taxonomy): domain Bacteria; phylum Bacteroidota; class Bacteroidia; order Chitinophagales; family Chitinophagaceae; genus Nemorincola. The sequence goes on along the minus strand of CAIJNJ010000336.1, from coordinate 15,791 downwards.
ACTGCGGGTTTGTCAGATACAATAAACTATACGGTAGGTGGCGTAGCGCAGCCATCTGTTGTAGCAACAGTAGCTGCAGGAGGAACAATAACACTTACAGGTCTTTGTGCAGGTGCTTACAGCATTGTCGTAAGACAGGGTTCCTGTGCATCTTCACCAATGCCGGTCACACTTAATAACCCACCGATCTCTATAACACCGGTACTTACCACCAATCCTACATTATGCGGCAGGTGTGATGGTACTATTGAACTGGAGGGATTATATGCCAGCACCACGTTCCTTGTCAATTATAGTTTTAATGGTACCCCACAACCCACGCTAACGATAACGAGTTCGGCAGCAGGGACCATAACATTGACGGGTTTATGTGCGGGTGTTTACACAAACATCACCGCCACTATTGCATCATCAGACGGTGTTTGTGTTACGCCGCCGGTAGGGCCGTATACCTTAACGAACCCTGCCATATCCATGACAGGAGAATCGACGAATAATACTTTTTGTGGCGTATGTGATGGTTCCATTTTATTAACAGGGTTGTACCCAAGTACTGCATATACCATCACTTATAACTTTAACGGAGTAGCTCAGCCGGCGCTTACGCTTACCAGCAATACCTCGGGATCAATAACTTTATCCGGGCTTTGTGCAGGTACTTATGATAACATGATTGCCTCGATCACCGCTTCAGCAGGCGCTTGTGTTACACCTGCAATCGGTCCATTTACGATTACGCCACCACCACCACCGACACTTAATATCACAGCGTCTACTAACCCCTCACAGTGCGGATATTGTGATGGCTCTATTACGATCAAATCTATTTCGCCGTTCTCAACAGATACCGTATTCTATTCTCTGAACGGAGGTGCCACGACGTCGGTTACATCAATTGCACATGCAGACAGTTCTATTGTATTGACAGGTATGTGCTCCGGAACATACTCAGGCTTCTCTGTAAGGGTTGGTACCTGTATATATAATGTCATAGGTACTGCAATACTTGATACACCGCATATCCATTCCATATTCGACACTTCCATACATTTTGGTTGCCATGGGGATACGGTGTTATTCTCAAACACATCAACTTCAGCAGGAACGCTGTATTACATCTGGAAATTCGGCGACGGTACAACAGATACTGCATTCGATCCGTCACATATTTATGCGCAGGGCAATTATACCGTTACGCTTATTGCGGATAACCACATTTGCGAAGACAGTATGTCGATACCCATTTCGCTGATACACCCGCTGGTAGCGGCATTCACGCCATCATCAAACCTGGTATGCCAGGATGTGCCGGTTACATTTACCAACACGAGCACCATATCCGGCGGATACCCCGGCTGGTATGTGTGGAATTTCGGGAATGGCTCTACCGATACGAATAAAAACACTACATACACTTATCATAATACAGGCCAGTATACAGTGCAACTGATAGCTACCGACTGGGTTCCTTGCCATGATACGGCATATGCGTTGATTGAGGTAGATACCATAAGCGGTATTAAAATGGTATTGACCGATACGGTTATTTGCCAGGGTACTTACATCACATATACCGCACTTTATTCCGGTATCGGTAACACAGGCAACGTGTGGAATTTTGGCGACGGCAACAGCATAGTAAATGTGAATCCCGTAATGCATGCATTTGATGGTACCGGCGTATTTTATGTAACTGTTACTGCTAATTACCAGGTGTGCCCTGATACAGGCACTACCCGTAAAGTGACTGTAATACCCCAGCCTTACATTAACCTCGGGCCTGATACCAGCATTTGTATTGGTAGTGAATCGCTTGTGCTTACCGATAATATCAATGCAGGTAACCCTGCAGCGCAATGGTTGTGGAACACAGGCACAACGGGCCCTGCAATAACAGTTGTGGCTCCGGGTTATTACTATGCTACTGTAAACATTAATAATTGTTACGCATCAGATACTGTATGGGTACAAAGCAATTGTTACATGGACATACCTAATGCATTTACTCCGAATTCGGATGGTGTGAATGATTATTTCTATCCACGCCAGTACCTGACAAAGGGTTTGACAACGTTTACAATGAACATATACAATCGTTGGGGTGAACTTATATTCCAGAGCACATCACTTGATGGCCGCGGGTGGGATGGCAAACTGAATAATGTTGATCAACCTGAAGGTGTATATGTGTACGTTATAGACGCGACGTTCAAAGACGGACAAAAAGAACACCACCAGGGAAATCTTACATTGTTGAGATAACCTCGTGCTGTTGAAATTTTTATAACAGGTTTTAATAAGGGTTTATCCCTGTTGCAATGAAGAAAAACTATACTTTATCGTTCCTGCTGGCCTTATTCATGTTTTGTTGTGATACAGGATATGCGCAATTAGTAGGTGATAATGTATACTTGCAGGGAGCTTATGTTGAGATCGGTGTTGCCCCGAATGGTGGCTATGGCAGTACAAAACCTGCGCCCGCGGGTTATCACCCATATCTTGGCGGTACCACATTTACTTTTTATGATCCCCTGTCGGCAACATCCACTACCAGCGGTAACTTTATAGGATTTGTGGCTGACTATGGCAGAGATGGATGGACAGTGGGTACCCCTCCTTACTTCGGAGATTTTTATTTACCCGGTGACCCTCAGGAAGGCTGGGCAATATCTGTAGGTGGCACCGAGTCAGATGCGTATATACCAATTTATGAAACCACAGGCACAACCGGTTTTACCGGCGGCCTTGCAGGTACTAACGTGAGTTACAGCAATACCGGCGGTATAATAACAGGAGTATGGCAGGGCACTGATGGCGCTCTTGCCATAAGACAAACAACAATACTAGATACCAACAAGCTGTATTTCACAGTTAATGTGGTACTTACCAATACCGGAGCTACACCCCTACCGAATATCTATTACATACGCACAGTGGATCCTGACAATGATGAAACACGTTATTCAGGCGATTATACGACAGTTAACACGATCACATACCAGTTGCCCGATGCAACCAATCGTGTACTCGTATCCACAACCGGTAATGACAATCATGCTGCATACTTAGGGCTTGGAACAAAAGACTGCCGTGCAAAATGTATGATCTTTGACGGCGGCCTCGCACCGGAGTATACACTTGCGCAGATGTGGGCTGAGACCGGTACTACTTATATGTATACCGTTGGTACGTCTTATACCAATGACGTAGGTATAGCACTTGATTTTAATTTAGGTACGCTTGCCCCTGGAGACAGTACAACACTATCTTATGCATACATCCTTAATGCACTTTATATAGATAGTGCGCTTAATTCAACTGCATTAACATTCACGGTGAATAATGTCGCACATGATTCGACCGATACCATAAACCTGTGCAGCTATCCATATGATTCTGTTGCAGTGAATATACTTGGCGGTGGCTTTTATTCGTGGAACTGGCAGCCTGATTCTTTTATCACGGATACTACAGGCACATTTAACATCATTCATTCAGATAGCATCACGAGCAATATTACTTATACCATTACGGGAACGAATGTTGCCGGAGGGTGTAACTCAGTGCATTATTATCTGAGCCTGCAGCACGGTACATTCCCTGGCCCTGTCGTCACGCCGGTTACTTATTGCCAGGGTGCTACGGCCGTTCCGTTAACAGCGCCGGGTACAGGTCTTCTTTGGTGGACAACAGCCACAGGTGGCGTTGGGAGTGCCACTGCGCCTACTCCTTCAACAGCAGTGCCGGGTATAACCGTATATTATGTGAGCCAGCAGGAAGGATTATGCCAAAGCCTGCGGTCCCCGGATACGGTAACTGTAATACCGTTGCCGCCACCGCCTACTATATATGACCCTACTCCCTATTGCCAGGGGCAGACGTTTGTTCCATTCACAGTAACAGGTACTGGTGTGTTATGGTATACTGCAGCCACAGGAGGAGTAGGGAGCGCTGTTTTGCCTACGATCAATACAGGGATACCGGGCACTTATACAAACTGGGCGAGCCAGACAGTTAACGGATGTGAGGGACCCCGTGCATCATTTACAGTCACCGTTCTTGATAGTATAACACCTGCTTTTACTTATACCGTTCATTATGGTTGTCATGGCGACACTGTAGTTTTTAACAACAGCACCATAGGTGCGATAAGGTATGTATGGGATTTCGGAGATGGTACAAGCGATACTTCAAACAGTCCTATACACATTTATCACACACAGGATACTTTTGATGTAAAAGTGATCGCTATCAATGCACAATGCAGCGACAGCATGAAACAAATGATACGGCTCATACATCCGCTGCATGCATCGTTTATCGATACACCGTCATTATTGTGCCAGGGCAAGGCAGTCACATTCACGAATACATCTGTTGATTCCAATGGCAGTTTTATCTGGCATTTTGGTAATGGTGCCAGTGATACAAGCAAGAATACAAGTTACACCTACCTGAATACAGGTGTATATAATGTAGAGATGATCGTTACTGATTTTGTACCCTGCAGTGACACTGCATATGCCACAATTAATGTAGATACGATCAGCGGTATCAATATGCAGATAACCGACACGGTGATTTGCCAGGGCACTTACATCACTTATACAGGCCTCTATGCCGGCCTCGGTAACATAGGCAACCTATGGAATTTCGGGGATGGTAATAGCATTGTCAATGTAAACCCTGTGATGCACGGATTTAATACCACCGGCGTGTTTACCATATCCGTTACTGCACATTACAGGGCATGCCCGGATACCACAACAAGCCGGAAAGTTACGGTATTGCCACAGCCGTATATCAACCTCGGGCCGGATACAAGCATCTGTATTGGCAGCGAATCCCTTATCCTTAAAGATATGATCAATACAGGTAATCCTGCAGCACAATGGCTGTGGAACAATGGACAGACAGGGCCTGCGATAACAGTTGTAGAACCCGGATACTACTACTCTACTGTAAATATCAATAACTGCTACGCATCAGATACCGTATGGGTGCAGAACGATTGTTACATGAATATACCCAATGCCTTTACTCCTAATGGAGATGGCGTGAATGATTATTTCTATCCTCGCCAATACCTCACGAGAGGTTTAACAGAGTTCACTATGAACATCTATAACCGTTGGGGCGAATTGATCTTCCAGACAACTACGCTTGATGGAAGAGGATGGGATGGCCGCTTTAATAATGTAGACCAGCCCGAAGGTGTGTATATTTATGTGATCGATGCTGTATTCAAAGACGGGCAAAAAGAACATCACCAGGGAAACGTTACTTTACTAAGATAAATCCTATACATTTATACATATTAAATAGTTTGTTTTTATATGTATCCGCCTACCAACCTTATCAGTTTCTACGCTGTCTTAGATATTTAGATTATCGTAAGATAAACATTAAGACATCGGTTAATATAATAAAAAATTATGTTTTCTATTGCTGTTTTTTGATAGAAATATAAAGTATATTTATCACTATCAACTGACTTATTTTAAATACAATATAGCATTTAAGGCGTTTTCAATAATACTATTATGAGGAAAAATTACTTCGTACTATTTTTTGTTATCCTTTCTTTTGGATTCAGTAATGTTTCATTTGCGCAGTTAACTGCAGCGCAGATCTATTTGCCCGGCCACTGGCTGGAGATCGGTCAGAATACTTATGGCGCATTCGGAGCCTCTACCCCAAGCGCGACTTATCATCCGTACCCTGCGGGAAGTTATCTTGCTGAAGTGTATGACTATGGCCACAATGGCTGGACAACAGGGGCGCCGGCATTGATGGGAGACTATACATATCCGGGTAGTCCTTATGAAGGATGGGGTGTACAAGCGAATGGTGCGGCCAATCTTAACTGGGCGTTTACATCAAATGGCGCTATCACAGGAACAGGATCTCTTGGGGGTAGCAATACATCTTACGTGAATGCGGGGGGACAATTGTTAGGTTACTGGAATGGTACTAGCATTGGCGGTCAGATGAGAATCTCGATGGAGACGCGCGTAGATACTAATGCTTCGTGGGTTGTGGTTACTGCCAAATTATATAACACAAGCGCTACACTACCGTTAAACAATGTTTATTATTTCAGAGGCTGCGACCCTGATAACGATGAAGCGCATGGTGGCAGCTTCTTTACGAATAACACCATCACTTATCAGAATGATCTTGATCATAGAGTTGGTGTATCGGGTGTAGGTGCCACATATACATATGCTTACTTGCAATTGTGTACAAAAGACTGCCGCGCAAAATCATTGATCGATCCATCCTGGCCGATAGATTTCTATGCCACAGATATCACTACTATATACAATGGTACTAACCCTACAGGGTCTACTTATGCATTGGGAGGTACGAGTAATGGTGATTATGGTATAGGATTGGCATACAACATCGGTACTATTGCTGCAGGTGACAGTACATTTGTTTCCTATGCATACACCTTTTTAAACACACCTTTAGGTATTGACAGTGCTTTCCCTGAACCTACGTTGGTTGTAAATGGTATTCCAAAAGTACCACCGGCAGCACCAAATGCGACATACGATACATTTAATACCTGTGGCACCGGGTTAACAACTATTCCGGTAAGCCTTTCCAATGCTGCAACCGGCGACTGGACATGGAGTAAATGGACATGGTCTCCGGGTACTGGTCTTGCAACCACTACCGGTCTTACCAATACGATCAATGTCTCTGCATTGCCTCCTACCATCACATACACTATTACAGGCACAGACGCAGCAACATGTGGTGCGAGGGTAATGTACCTGACGATCATAGCTTGTAATGGCGCAACGGTTAATAGCCCGTGCCTCGGCGATCCATTGATATTCAATGCTCCTGGTGATTCCCTGGGTGCCACTTATGTATGGTATGGCCCTGCGCCGCTGACCACTACAGTGGGCACAACACAGAGCTTTACAATGTCACCATCGGTGTGGGCGGACACAGGTACGTATCACGTTATAAAAACAGTTGGCGGCGGACATGATACTGCTGTTATACATGTCACCATTCATCCGTTGCCTGTAATATCAGGGCCGACGAGTGTGTGCCAGGGTAGCACAATAACATTACTGTCTTCGATAACAGGGAATAGCTGGTATTCCGGCAATACAGCAATCGCAACTGTTGGCGCTGTCACAGGTGTTGTCACCGGCGTATCGGCAGGTGTGGTTACTATTTATGATACTTCTGTTTACGGATGTATGGGCACATATGTTGTCACGGTCAATCCGGTTGCGCCGATAACGGGCGTTGCTTCAGTATGTATGGGGAATACAACATTGCTCAGCAATATAGTTCCCGGTGGTACATGGCTAAGCACGAACACCGGTGTTGCAACAATAAATACAACAGGTCTTGTATCCGGTATTTCGGGCGGTACGTCTACTATTTCATACACTACTCCGGGAGGATGTGTGAGTACAATAATCGTTACAGTTAACCCTGTTGCACCCATCACGGGAACAACACTGCTATGCGCAGGGGGAACGACAACGCTTGCCAATGCGGTAGCCGGTGGTACATGGTTCAGCAGTAACACTGCTGCGGCTACAGTAGGCCTCACAACTGGTGTAGTGACTGGTGTTGCTGTTGGTACGAGCAATATTACCTATACTACGCCGGCGGGCTGTATATCTACAACTTCAGTAAACGTTATTGTGCTTACATCTATAGCCGGTACTAAAGTAGTGTGCCAGGGTAATACTACAACGCTTACAGATGGCTCCGGCGGCGGTATATGGACCAGTGGTAATACAGGTGTTGCAACTATTGGTGCTGCCAGTGGTGTAGTTACCGGAGTATCCGGTGGTACTGCCAATATTACATATACAGGCGGCGGCGGATGTTATACAACTGCCGTAGTTACTGTGAACCCGATAGCGCCTATTACCGGTGCATTAGGAATGTGCCAGTACTTTACTTCGTTATTATCTAATACAATACCCGGTGGTACATGGAGCAGCAGTGCTCCGGGCGTAGCATCGGTGAATAGTGCAACGGGCCTCGTAACCGGTGTAACCGGCGGTACTGCTACGATCACTTATACAGCGCCTACGGGTTGTATCATGACGGTGGTTGTAACCATACATCCAAAACCTGCACCACCTGTTCCGGTGCCACCCACTTATTGCCAGTATAACTTTGCGTCTCCATTGACAGCAACACCAACTACAGGGTTGTTGTGGTATGGTCCGGGTGTAACCGGCGGTACTTCCATTGCACCTACTCCGTCGACAAGTACGCCTGGTGTTACCAACTATTATGTTACAGAAACATCTTCGTTCGGTTGTGTGAGCGATAGTGCTATCGATCCGGTGACTATTAAACCGCAACCGGCACCTCCTGTAACAAGGGATACAATGTATTGCCAGTATTCACCTGTCGTAGCATTGAATTACCAGGTAGACAGCTTACCTGCTTCTTCGCTTGCATGGTATACAGTTGCCTCCGGTGGTACAGCTTTGGGCTATACACCTACGCCACCTAATACTGTCGTAACATATCCTTCCGGGACTACTTGGTATGTGACACAAACTGTAAATGGCTGCGAAAGCAATCCTGCGCCTGTAAAAGTTACCATCGTGTACAAGCCGGCCTTCTCAATATTGGCAAGTAAGACATGGGTTTGTGACCATGACACACTTACATTCCAGTACAGTGGTTCTATAGACCTTGTAGACGGCAGTTTCCAGTGGGCATTACCTCCCGGTACAACAATAGTTGGCGGATCTGCAACATCAGAAACAATACAGGTTCGCTTTGATACTGTATATGGTCCGCATTTCGTTTATCTAACTGTTGGCCAGTTGGATAATATGTGTACGACTACCGATACGCTTGCAATAACTGTGATACCATTGCCGACAGCACATTGCCATATGAACCCGGATGTTTGTCTTGGTGATACTGTTAACCTCGCGATTTCAGATAAATCACCTTCTGCTTCGGTATTCTCATGGTTCATTGACGGCACGCCGCTTCAGAATTCAACAGAAGTAAATTTCGTTGCAGCTAATTCGAATTCCGGTGGGCCTTACAGTCTTAGCTGGAATGATACAGGCATACACATCATATCTCTCAAGTGCACCACGAACCAGGGTTGCAGATCAGACCCTACATATGATACCGTTGAAGTACATTCATTGCCTAATGCTGCATTCACATTCAGGCCGAAAACAACCGGAACATTGTGTCTTGAAGACAGCGTATTGTTTACAGCAAACAATGTTGCTTACAATTGTTCATATTTGTGGCAGCCGGAGCATTACTTCAACAACGACAACAAACCTGAGATATGGGGTAAAGTAGATGGCTCAAAGAGCATCATTACGCTGACCGTAACTGATCCTTATGGTTGTGTGGCCAGAACAGACCAGGAGATCGATCCTTCTTCATGCTGCACTGTATTATTCCCAAGTGCATTCACTCCTAACGGAGATGGCAAGAACGATCGTTTCCACCCGCTGTTTGACGGTACAAGCTTCCACAGGTTCCATAGTTTCCGTATTGTTAACCGTTGGGGACAAACAGTATTCGAAAGTGCGGACAACACACCGTCATGGGATGGTAACTTCAATGGTGTGCCACAGGATATAGGCGTTTATTATTACTTTATTAAGTACGACTGTGGTGGTAAGACCATAGAGCAGAAAGGCGATTGTACTTTGATCAGGTAATTTTTTCGATAGAATTATTTTCGGAGGATACCACCTTTGCGGTGGTATCCTTTTTTATGTACCTGCTGTTTGGGCTTCGATAAAATGCAGGCAATCACGCATTTAGAGTGTGTCGGTATAAATATGGCCGGCATTTCGAACTGCGATGGTGATATCAATACTTGATTTTGATCGCTGAAGGAAGGTGTATTCTGCTTAAATTCTTCGATTGAAATTTGGACGGAAAACGACAATAATGTACTTTAGGAGAATTAACGCCCGGCCGCGCAGGTGGGCGTTTTGACCATTTAAAAAACGAATAATTTTTCTCATGAAAATGAACGTAAGATTTTTGATGACAGTGGGCCTTATAGCGGCATATGCTACCCAGGTTCAAGCTAAAACAGGTTTGCATTATAATACCTCGGCTCTTTATTTTATTGAGAACAAAGGACAGATAAAGGACCAGTATAATAACCCGAGGAATGATATACAATATTCCCTGAAGTCACCGGGTATGAATGTATTTGTTGGGAATGGACAACTGCATTACCAGTTTTCAAAACAGGATGTTCATAAAGAAATAGCAACAGGTAATACACCCTTTACCGGTAACAGCTGGGATAAATTCAAGGACCGGGACGAAACAACTTGTTCGAACATCAGCACATACAGGGTGGATGTGGAATTAGTGGGAGCCGATAAAGTTACTGAAGGACTGGCAGAAGAGAAGCAGGCGTATTACGAAAACTATTACCTCGCCGGGTGCCCTGCCGGAGGTATACAGGCGTATACTTACAAAAAGATCACGTACAAAAATGTCTATAACGACATTGACTGGGTGATCTATATTAACGGTGGGAAAATGGAACATGAGTTTGTGGTAAGACCGGGAGGCGATGCCTCAAAAATAAAATTGAGATATCATGGCCAGACCTCGCTGAATATAAATGAGGATGGCAGCATCACCGCAATTACCCCAATGGGCACAATAAATGAACATGCGCCAGTATGCTACCGTGCAGACGGGCGCAAAACGCCGTCTTCATTCAAGTTGAAAGGAAATACGCTGTCTTACGAAGTGAATGGCTATTACAATTCGCTGGTGATAGATCCTGTGCTGGAATGGGGCACTTATTATGGCCCTGATACAAGCACAAGCCCATTCTATGCAATTGTATGCGATCGTGCTGCAAACATTTATGGCTGCGGCTTCACTTATGCGGCAAGTCAAATTGCTACGACAGGTAGTTTCCAGGAAGTGTTTGGCGGCGACCAGGATGCTTACCTGGTAAAGTTCGATTCTTCCGGTAACAGGATATGGGCGACTTATTATGGTAACATAGGTATAGATATCGGTTACGCTGTCTCTATTGATACTTCAGGTAATAACATTTACATAGGCGGCACTACCAGCAGCACTACGGGCATTGCAACACCCGGAGCACAGCAAACAACATATGGCGGTGGATCAAGGGATTGCTTTGTGGCAAGATTTAATAATTCCGGGTTAAGGTTATGGTGTACCTACCTGGGCGGTGGTGGTGATAACATTCCCGGGTCTATGGCATGCGACTACAACGGGAATGTATACATTGGTGGTTTTACGAGTGATAATACAAATACAGCTACACCGGGTAGCTTTCAACCCACTAAATCGGGTGGGTATGATGATTTCTTAGTACAATATGATTCTACAGGAGTACGCCAATGGGGTACTTATTATGGTGGTACCGGCAATGAATTTGCCGGCGCTATATGCTCAGATGGGGTACACGTTTATATTTCGGGTTGGACAACAAGTACAACGGGAATAGCTACTTCGCTGGCGCAACAGCCGGCTCTTGGTGGGTCTTCAGATGCATTTTTAGCAAAGTTTGATGCTGCCGGAGATCGCATCTGGGGTACTTATTACGGTGGCCCAAATGATGAAGGTACTGGTGGGATAACCTGCGATAACCAGGGTTATGTTTATTTGCTGGGCACTACCGGCAGTGATGCAGGTATAGCTTCCGCCGGTTGTTTTCAGCCGGCAAGAGGGGGTTCTACGGATGCATTCCTTGCTAAATTCGAGCCTGAACTGGGCTTGTTGCAGTGGTGTACTTATTACGGTGGGCCTGATGTAGAATCTGATAACTATAGCAGGATCACAACAGATGATTCGGGAGATGTGTTTATTACAGGCTATACTGCAAGCACCTCGGGTATAGCTTCTGCAGGAGCGTGGCAGACCGTATATGGCGGCGCGGATGAAGATGGTTTCCTTGCCAAATACAATGCGAATGGTGTGCAGTACTGGAGTACTTATTATGGCGGCGACGGAACAGACGAGCCTAAAGCTTGTGCATACGCGGCCAACTCGATATTTGTTTGTGGTAATTCAAACAGCGACGCAGGAATTTCGACCGTAGGAAGTTTTGAGGCAACGGGCAGTGGAGCAGCTACTTTTTACTACATGGGCTTCCTGGCCAGGTTTGGCGACTACCTTATTTCCGGACCGGGATCAATAGGTGGGCCATCTAACTTGTGTATTGGTTACCCGGTAACTATGACCAACATACTGCCCGGTGGCGAATGGAGCAGCAGTAATACAGGTGTTGCCACTATCGGCTCATCATCAGGTGTTGTCACTCCTGTTACTACTGGTACTTCTATTATTACTTATGCCACTACATCCGGTACGGTTACAGCTACAGTAACAGTGAACACTCCTCCTTCACCAATTATCGGTGTAGACAGCTTCTGCCAGGGATATTCTACTACCCTTAGCGATGTTACCCCAGGCGGCGCGTGGAGCAGCAGCAATACTTCAGTAGCGACCATTGGCTATAGCTCAGGTATTCTTTTTGGTGTATCGGTAGGTACCACTACGATCACTTATACAGATACGGTTACTTCGTGCTATGCGTCTATGTTCTATACAATTAAGAACTGTTCAGCTATGGTATCTTCAGTGAACAGTAATGACAATATTGAGATCTATCCAAACCCGGTGTCTGATGTGCTGAACATCAATATTCACAGTGGTAATTACAACTCATTTATCATTGTGAATGAAACGGGCCAGGTATTGGCACAACAGGAATTGTCAGGTGCACAATCAACGGTTAATGTAAAGAGCCTGCCCCCGGGTATCTATTACATTACGCTGAATGGCGACTTTGGTATGGATGTGCGGAAGTTTGTGAAACGATAGAGCACTGGTTTCTTTAAAATATTTGAGCCCACTTAATGGTGGGCTCTTTGTTTATACTATGCAATATGTCTAAAACGTATAAGCCTTTGTGTATTCCATCTTTGTATTATTCTTAGTGCTCATCACCTGGAAGTACTCATTAAAAGTCGTATCCCCCGGCATCCTGAAGCCGATGATAAAAGTATATGGAGTATTCCCCTTTCTGATGTCCAGTTTCGCATCTTCGGTGCCCTTAGGCATAGTGAGCTTGCCTTCGGCAAAATTAGGACCGTAATCGGCATCTATATCATATACGCCATTTGCTATATCGCTGTCGGCAACCACTTTTACGGAAAAAGTGAAATCGTTCAGTGCATCATCAGTGATGGGCATCTTTGCTTCAGCCACCGTGGTGCCGGGTTTGGGAAGTTGTTTCTTTCCCTCACCTGCCGGATTGCTTTTACATGCCGCAAAACCCAATGCTGCGATGCTGGTATATAAAAAGATCGTTTTTTTCATTACGGCCGCAAAAATAAGGAAACCGCGCTGCATGCCCTATTCCGGCTTTGCCCTTTTTATTTTTGAATTTTTACTTTTGAATTTTGAATACAGTATATTTATTACCCGTATTAAAAACGTTCAGAAAATGAGATTCAATAATCACTTAAAATGGGCATTACCCGTTATAGCAATGAGTACACAGTTATTTAGCGGTAGTTGTAATAATACGACCACTACAAAAACAGATACAACCACTAAAGTAGCCGATGGATATGACAGCACTTTTAATGTGGAAGCGCAGTCATTCGCAGATCTGCAGGTACTACGTTACCAGGTACCGGGTTTCAATGGGCTGTCGCTGCAGCAGAAGAAGCTCGCTTACTACCTTTATGAGGCCGGCCTGTGTGGCAGGGACATTATTTATGACCAGAAAAGTAAGTATGGCATACTGCTGCGAAAAACCATAGAGACCATGTATGGTACTTATAAGGGTGATAAGAACAGCGACGACTGGAAGAAATTTGAGGTATACTGTGGCCGGTTCTGGTTCAGCAACGGCAACCACCATCATTATAGCAATGATAAGTTTGTACCGGAGTGCTCTTTCGACTTTTTTACATCTGTTATTAAGAACGCTGATACGGCACAATTGCCCAAAAATGCAGGTGAGAGCACCGATGCATTCATAGCGCGAATAAAGCCGATCGTTTATGACATGAAATTTGAGCCAAAGGTTGTGGACCAGCGCCCGAATATAGATAACATTGCAAACTCTTCTAACAACTTTTACGAGGGCGTTACCCAGAAAGAGGTAGAGGACTTCTATGCGAAATTCCCGACGAGCGATAATGCTCCTTCCTGGGGGCTGAACAGTAAACTGATAAAAGAAGGCAACGGCCGCATCATAGAGCAGGTATGGAAGAGCGAGGGGATGTACAGCAAGGCTATAGACAAGATCATTTACTGGCTGCAAAAGGCATCAACAGTGGCGGAAGACAGTACGCAGAAGATGTCGCTGGACCTGCTGATAAAATTTTACAAGACCGGTGACCTCAAAACATGGGACGAGTACAATATAGCATGGGTGCACTCTGCATCACGAATTGATGCTGTGAACGGCTTCATTGAAGTATACCTTGATGCGATAGGCAAGAAGGGCAGCTATGAAAGCACTGTATCGCTCAAAGATATGGAAGAAACCAAGCGCATAGAGGCGATCGCTAACCAGGCACAGTGGTTTGAAGACAACTCGCCTATAATGCCAAAGCATAAAAAGAAAACAGTGAAGGGCATTACCGGCAAGGCTATAACAGTGATCATGGAAAGCGGAGATGCTGCGCCAAGTACACCCATAGGCATAAACCTGCCGAATGCGGAGTGGATACGCAAGGAGCATGGTTCTAAATCTGTATCGCTGACGAATATTATACACTCGTACAATGTGGTGAGTGCAAAGAGCGGCATGCTCGATGAGTTTGCCGTGAATGATACCGTAATGCAGCGCATGAAGAAATATGGCTCCCTTGCCAGCGACCTGCATACCGATATGCACGAGTGTATAGGGCACGCCTCCGGGCAGATAGACAGCGGTGTGGAAACAACCGATAAGACACTGAAGAACTACGCCAGTTGCCTTGAAGAAGCCCGTGCCGACCTGGTAGGTCTGTACTACCTCATGGACAAGAAGCTAATAGACATAGGTGTGATGCCGAACATGGACGTGGCAATGGCAGGCTATGACAACTATATGATGAACGGCCTGATGACACAGCTTACCCGCCTTAAACCCGGAGAGCAGCTGGAAGAGGCCCATATGCGCAACCGCGCCCTTGTGGCCCATTGGGCATTTGAGAAAGGTAAGGCCGGTAATGTGGTAGCCTTTGTAACCAAGAACGGCAAAACTTATGTGCAGGTAAATGACTACAACAAGCTCCGTGACCTATTCGGGCAATTGCTGAAAGAGATACAGCGTATAAAATCAGAAGGGGACTACAAGGCAGGGAAAGACCTGGTAGAGAACTATGGGGTGAAGGTGGATGCAAAGCTGCATAAAGAAGTGCTGGAGCGCTTTGCAAAGCTGAACATAAAGCCTTACCGCGGCTTCATACAACCCAAACTTGTACCGGTAATGAACGGCAACGATATCACTGATGTAAAGGTGGAATACCCCGATAACTTCTTCCGGCAAATGATGGAGTACGGAAAGAACTATGGCTACCTGCCTGTAAAGAATTAAAGGCTGCAATACTTTCATTCGCCATTGTGAGCTGCTTAGTCTTGCAATGGCGAATGTTTTTTGTGATTACTTCAGGTGTATGATTTTGTGATCCTCGACTTGTACGCGGCAAGTACGGGTTTCATCCTTGATAGGCATGACCACGTTTACCGGTTTGTTGTTTAATTTTCCCTGTACCATCGCCGGTGAGCTGATCAAT
>CAIJNJ010000335.1 GCA_903821975.1 uncultured Bacteroidota bacterium | reverse complement strand
TACGATGTATACAAGCAAAAAATAGACGAGAAAGAAATGAACTATAAGCTCACGCTTTCCAATGACCAGCTTGAATTTTTATTAAGGCAAAAATTACTCTCTTAAAAATCATGCCAACTCAGGTCTTTTCTACAGGCCGCCGCCCTACTTCAGACCATAGACTGGAACAAATGATCTCCATAAGCGTTGTTATTATCACATTCAATGAAGAAAGAAACCTGGCGCGCTGTCTCGATTCTGTAATGGATGTGGCCGATGAATTAATTATCGTAGATAGCAATTCAACTGATGGCACCACTGCTATCGCTGCCAGGTATAATGCAAAGGTCATTCAACAACCATTTATGGGCTATGGCCAGCAGAAAAACTTCGCAACACAACGAGCTGCAAATAACTGGGTACTATCACTCGATGCTGATGAAGAGCTGACTCCCAAACTGAAACAAAGCATACAGGAAGTTAAGAACGGGCCAAAACACAATGTATACGAGATGCCGCGCATCACCAGCTATTGTGGCCAGTGGATAAAACACTGCGGATGGTACCCCGACAGGCAAACACGCCTCTACGACCGCACCAAAGGCAGCTGGCAGGAAAAAAAAGTACACGAATACTGGCGCGCAAATAATGAAAATGATACCAAAGGCCTCCTCACCGGTGACCTGTTGCATTACAGTTTCACTACCATCAGCGGGCACATACAGAAAATAGAAAAGTACAGTGAGTTGGCTGCTATTGCAGCCGTAGCAGATGGCAAAAATGCAAGCTTCTTAAAAGTAGCGATGTACCCAAAATGGCGCTTCATCACAGACTACATTATTAAGCTCGGCTTTCTCGATGGCTATTACGGTTACATCATCTGCCGCCTCGCCTCTTATGCTGCATTCCTGAAGTACGCCAAGATACGAGCATACAATAAGGACAAAAGATAAAGCAATTGTATCCTTACCATTTTACCAATTAAAAAAAACTGCCACTTACCACCACCAAACTGAAAGCCGGGGGGTAATGTGGTTAAAAAAATAATATCCATAGTCTCTTTTATCCGGTAATAGTGATATTTTTACAAGTAAGCCATAATGATAAACATCTAAATAAATGAGAAAGTATTTCCTGGTTTTTATCGCCCTTCTTTTTTATTCCGGTGCATGGGCCGGTTTGGCAGATACAACCGTGACCCGGGAAACAAAAAAAATGATGCGGCATGCGAAACCGGCAAAACCGCCGGTATGCTACCTGGGGTTAAGTACCGGGATCAGTAATGCACCGGGCATTTTTGGCCTCGATTTCAATATCTGTATCGGCAAGTACATAACACTTGATGCGGGCGCAGGGCCAAGTACATGGGGCAATAAACTCTACCTCGGCGCGAAGTATTATCTTAAACAACCAAACCGCGGGTGGGCAGTAGGCGGAGGCATTACTTATAATTCGGGCGAAGAAAATGTAAAACTAAATCTAAGTACGGTAACCGGTGACAGGGAAAAAGTTGCACTGACACTTAAACCGCAGGATGATGCGTTTTTGGCCATATATCGTTATTGGACACTTGGCAGAAAACATAACCGCTTTTTCATTGACCTTGGAAAATCAATATTACTGCATCAGCCAAAATATCATGAAATATATGGCGATCCGCTTACTGAACAAGCCAACGAGGCTGTAAAAAGACTTGCACCGGGAGGTTTCCTCGGCGGTTTTATGTTTGGTACAGGGTTTTCCTTCGGATTATACCGTAAGTAAACTTCAATCATACCCGATTTTCAATCGTACCATTATATTAGTAACTTTCAACAAACAAAATATTAACCTATTGCATCGTGAGCGAAGTGAAGTGAACTTATCAACTTATTAACCTGTTAACCATTATCTTTGCCGCCTGTTCAAATAATTTTTGACTATGTCATCAACCTGGTTTCGTCGTAATAAAAAGGGCATTCTTACTTCTACAGAAGAAAAAAAAGAAACTCCTGACGGCCTGTGGCATAAGTGCCCGCAATGTAAGGCTACAAATACGGTTCAGGAGCTGCACGACAACCTTTATGTTTGCCACCAGTGCAACTATCACAACCGTATCAATTCTCCAGAATACTTCGAGATACTTTTCGACAACAACGAATACGAACTCCTTTTTGAAAATATAGTACCCAAAGATTTCCTCGGTTTCGTAGATATGAAGCCATACGGCGACCGTCTTGTTGAAGCGCAGAAAACCACAGGGCTCAAGGATGCAATGACCGTAGGCGTAGGTAAAATGAATGACCAGGGGTTTGTCGTTGCCTGCATGAATTTTAACTTTATCGGCGGCTCTATGGGCTCTGTAGTGGGCGAAAAGATAAGCCGCGCCATAGATTATTGCATAGCGCATAAATTGCCGCTAATGGTCATTTCCAAGTCAGGCGGTGCCCGGATGATGGAAAGCGCTTTCTCACTGATGCAAATGGCCAAAACAGCGGCAAAGCTGACCCAACTGGCAAAGGCAAAATTGCCATATATCTCATTGATGACAGACCCCACCACAGGCGGTGTAACCGCATCTTATGCGATGCTTGGAGACATCAATATAGCTGAGCCGAACGCACTGATCTGTTTCGCCGGCCCGCGTGTTATTAAAGAAACAATAAAGAAAGACCTGCCTGCAGGTTTCCAGCGCTCTGAGTTCTTGCTGGAGCATGGCTTTCTCGATTTCATAGCAGACCGTAAGATACTGAAGCAAAAACTCACAACCGTTCTTGAATGGTTTACAAAAGAAGTGGAATTAGTTGCGGGGAAATAGGCATTGGGATCGATTTTACAATTCTTTCATCCAATCCAAATTCCTAATTACCGATTCCAATAAAAGAATTTCAGCAATTTGTCCGACAACGTATACATAAAAAACCGCCCCGCTACGTTTGAGTACGCCATAGAGGACAGGCTTAAGGCGGGGATAGTGCTCACAGGCTCCGAAATAAAATCTGTGCGTAACGGCAAGGTTAGTTTCAATGACAGTTATTGTTTATTCGTTGATGGCGAGCTATGGATAAAAAGCCTGCACATAGCCGAGTACGTAAATGCCGGCTATGCCGGTCACACACCTGTTCATGACCGCAAGTTGCTGCTGCAAAAGAAAGAACTCGCCAAGTGGCATGCAAAAGTGAAAGAAAAAGGCTTTACAATAGTGCCGCTAAGCATCTTTATTAATGAAAACGGTTTTGCTAAAGTGGAAATAGGCCTCGGCAAAGGAAAGAAACTACATGATAAGCGCGAGAGTATAAAATCGAGGGATGTAGAAAGGGAAGTGAAACGCTATCTAAAATAATCACTTTTTCAATTCGTCAAATCAACTGACTTCTTCCGAAAATACGATGCCGTGATGTGCAAGCTCAGTAAGCAGCGGGCGGTATACCGAAGGCATTACGGGCAATAAAACGCCGGTGGGTGGTGTTATCTTTTTATTCAGCACCATTCTTGCAAGAATTCCCATCGGCAGGCCCACGGTTTTGGCCATTGCTGAATATTCCCTGTTCTCCCCTTTTAGCACCATAGAGCTGGTGAGGGTTATCTTCTTACCCTTGTGTATATATTCTATCTCATGCTGCATCACCACCATATCCTTCTCTACTGAAGCCATCTTCCATTTGTCCAGCAACAATTCAAGAAGAATATCTGCCGAAGAGCATTTGGCAGGCTTTAATGGCGATTCATCAAATAGTCCCAGCCATTCGATCATAGAGATCACCTTGTCATCTTCACTGACACCCACCAGGTCCGCAACATGACGGGATAATGAGCCTTTATTTTTAAACCCTGTTTTCCTTTTGATCCATGATGCATAGGTATGGCCCTTTGTATCAAAAACATCCTCCTGGTTGGTAAGCCCCAAAGTTATCAGTGCCTGCCATCCCTTACAAAATGATGGATGCCGTAAAGTGGCGCGCAGGAACGTTTTTATATCCGGTACATCATAAAGGTCCAGGTAGCGTAAAGAATCCCTGTTGGGATAAAAAGCGAGCATACCAAGATCATCGACCTTTATCTTTTTATTATGCTCAAACATTTTTTCATATGGCACTTCCACATGCTTACCATTCTGCAAATACTTTGCTCCGCCAAAACCGGCTGTAATAATATTCTTCGGATTCCAGCTGAATTTATAATGCCACGGATTATTATCGCTTTCGGGAGCTATAAGGCCACCACAGTATGATTTAAAGCTGGTAATGCTGCCGGCGACCCTATGTATGCTGTGAATGATCTTATTGGCCGTCATATGGTCTATACCGGGATCCAGGCCCATCTCACACATGAACATCAAGCCTGCTTCCTTCACTGCTTTATCCATCTCCTTCATCTCATCAGAGATATAGGAAGAAGTAATTAGATTTTTTTTATGTTTGAGGCAATCCTTTGCAAGGTGGATATGAAGATGCGGAGGCATCAAGGAAACAATTATGTCTGCCCGCTTTACCAATGGTTCCCTGTCTGAAGCTTTAGTTATATCAATAACAGCTGCCTCTGCATATGAACTCCCTTTTATCTTTTCTGCAATGGCATTTTCATCACCATCAGCTACAATTACTTTCCACTTGTTACGTGGAGCGTGTGTTAAAAGATATTGAATTAAATAAATGGATGATTTACCGGCGCCGGCAATCAATATTGTTTGCATATTTTATTGTCAAAAAACTGTAAAAACTATTATACTTCCTTCAAAGTTAATAGTATTGTAGAGGAAATTCATAACGCTTTTTTACCTATATTTTTAACCAATACATAAATTCTTAAATAACATGAATGTAATATGGAAATCAACCAGTATAGATGTGGAATTAGTTAACAAACAAGCTGTTAATACAATGGCTGAATTTCTGGAAATAAAATTCAAAGAAATAGGCCCGAATTTTTTGAAGGCGACGATGCCCTTTTCATCAAAAACACGACAACCCTATGGCCTATTGCATGGCGGCGCATCGGCAGTACTCGCTGAAACGCTTGGCAGTGTGGCATCCTGGCTTATTATAGACACCGACCACCAGATATGTGTGGGCATAGAGATCAATTGCAATCACATTCGCGGGAAAAAAGACGGCATCGTTACCGGTACGGCAGAACCACTGCATATAGGCGCAACCACGCACGTTTGGGATATTAAGATAAGAGATGAAAGGGATAAACTCGTCTGTGCAAGCAGGCTTACTGTGGCTATACTAAAAAACCCAAATTGAAAATAATTTTTCCGGGCTTATATCGCGAAATTACCTGCCAGTATGTTTTTTTGGAATATTAAACAACCTGCTTGTTATCATCGGAACGAAAAAGATGCTAAGCGTAATTACCGACGTACCCCAATCAGCATATTTACTATCCAGGAACTGGGTAAGATTTGTGAGCGGATAAAAATGCTCATAAAAGGAAATGGCGAGCTTAAAACCTAATAACGCTATTACCGCATAGGCGCAGCCTTCCAGGAATGGGTAATGCTCCATCAGCTTTACAAAACCCTGCGCTACAAACCTCATTGCAAGGATACCAATAAATACGCCACACAATATGATCAGTATGTTATTAGAGAAGGCTACTGCAGCAAACACATTGTCCATAGAAAATGCAAGATCCATCAACTCTACTGAAATAACCGTGGCCCAGAAAACACCAAGGCGCCCAACGGTTAATTGATATAATTTATTAGTTGGTTTAGCCTCATGTTCTTTATCACCCTCTTTCTTTTTCCTCCACCACTGGAAAACAAGATATAACAGATATACACCCCCAACCACTTTAAGCCACCATATTTTGATCAATAAAGAAGCGAACACGAGACACAATCCGCGAAAAAGGTACGCGCCGAAAATACCATACTTCAAAGCTCTTTTCCTGTCTTTAGGGGAGAGGCCCATCACCATAGTAGCCAGCACAGCGGCATTATCTACAGAAAGAAGGCTTTCTATAAGCACAAGGTTACCAATAATAAGCAATGTAGCTAACGGGTCCCTGAGTATTTCCTGTATCAATGCGTACATGCCTGGTTAAGTCAAAGTCAAAATTAAAAGCGTAAAAGCTTACAGCGGTAAAAGTAAAAATAAACAGGCTATTATAGCTACCTTAATTACATTTACAAATACAGTATGCCGGAAAATAAAGTAATACAATATGATGTAGCCATCATAGGCGCCGGTCCGGCCGGCTGTTCCTGCGCGTTAGCATTGAGAAATGCAGGGCTTAAAGTTGTGTTGCTCGACAAGGCCGCCTTTCCGCGCGATAAAGTATGCGGTGATGCAATACCCGGGCGCGCGGTTAAAACACTTAAAAGCATCAACCCGGATTTTGAAAATGCGTTCAAACAATTCCCTAACAAATGTGAGACAAGGAAAACATCACTATTCTATAAGGGAAGGTCGGTAACTTTTCACTGGGTGCGGGAAGCTTACACCTGCACCCGCATGGAGTTCGACAATTTCCTGTTTTCACTTGTAAAATCACATACAAATACGGATGTTCATACAAGCACTATAGCTGAAACATTCACTGCAAATGATAACGGGTTTTCCATTTCTATAAAAAACAGTGGAACAGTTATTAATACGAAGTTGCTTATCGGGGCAGATGGGGCACATTCCCTGGTGGCAAAGCAGCTCGCAAACAGAACGCTTGACAGGAATCATCATGTAGGCTCGGTGAGGGCCTATTTCACAAATGTCGCCGATACAGACAACCATGCGACAGAAATATATTTTGACAAGCAATTTCTTCCCAGCTATCTATGGGTATTCCCCCTACCCTGCAATACAGCTAATGTGGGTTTTGGAATGCTATCGAGCGAGATAGCACGAAAAAAGATCAACATAAAAAATACCTTCTACTCATTTATTGAAAACAACCCGCAACTGAAGTTAAAATTCAAAGGTGCTATTCAACAGGGAGACCTGGAAGGGTTTGGATTACCGCTAGGTTCAAAAATGGGTATTATGTCGGGCTGCCGTTTTATGCTTACAGGTGATGCAGCATCATTGATAGATCCCGTTTCGGGAGATGGTATAGGCAATGCTATGCTGAGCGGCAAACTGGCGGCAGAACAGGCCATACGCTGCTTCAAAGACAATAATTTCACTGCGCCCTATATGAAGGAGTATGACAGCAACCTGTTACAGGCCATAGGCAAAGAATTGAAAACACACTATAGCGCACAGCGCACGCTCTCTCAAATGCCATTCCTGCTGGACATCATATTCTTTGCCTGCAAAAACAAGGCACTAAAAGGAATGATACAGAAAATGCTGTAGCCTATCGCCCACCCCTGCTAATAAAATTATTGAGGTCCTGCTTATCGGAATCGAAGTCAAAAACGTTAGCCACCCGGTAGTAGTTATCCTGGTCAACGGTTCTGCTGTATGCAAATTTCGCAAACGACACTTTTGAATTCTCGAACGAAAACAGGCGGCATATCTCCATTACCTGGTCTGTGGTCACATAGTTATCTGCCAATATTGTTTTTGCCGTAGAGAGCTTGGTATCTTCAAAAGAAGCATTGTTGATACTTTGCTTTACGTCGTTAAACCTTCCCGGCCCCATGGCAACCGGGCCCGCAGGTGGTGGTGGCGTGCTAGAATAGTAGGAAGATGTATTGTTGGCAGGCTGCATTTGTGCTCCGTAATTCATTACATATTCACCCTGTTCAGGTACATAATGATGATCTACTTCCACACATTTCTTAAACTTTAGCATTGCATACCCTTCCCGGTTCCTTACAATCTTCAAAACCATGTTTACTTCTTTGCCATCCACAGGGTCTGCTATATTTATTCTTCTGCGTATCTCAGGCGTTCTCCTGTCGGCAAATAATATCTGTATGTCATTACCATATTGGGGCAACCCATCTACCCTTATTCTCGACACAGGCTCGCTATTCTGGTTTATGCCGTTAAGAACCAGGAAAAACTGCTCGCCTGTCTCTGAATAAACAGACAAGGAACTAGCATCATGGTATTCTGCAATTTGCTCAGCAGGGCGGCGACCTTCAGCCGGACGGCGATCCTGTTGC
>CAIJNJ010000334.1 GCA_903821975.1 uncultured Bacteroidota bacterium | reverse complement strand
TGCCATAGCCACGGTGATCTCGAAAAAAGAAGGGTTTACGTCTTCTATTAGTGCTTTATGTTTTGCTACAAAATCAACGACCCACTCCTCGCTCACCGGCACACCATTAATGATGATGCGCTCCCTGAAATCAATAAGGTGCGGAGAAGTATACAAGCCTGTTTTATAACCGGCATCCTGCATCACGGCAGCCAGCGCATGGCTGGTGCTGCCCTGGCCGTTGGTGCCTGCTATATGTACCGATTTGAATTTATTTTGCGGGTCGCCTAATGCACTGCACAGTTTAATGGTGTTGGTAAGGTCCGGCTTCAAGGCAGCCTTCCCGATACGGGAGAACATAGGTAGCCGCTCATAGAGGTAATCAAGTGTTTGCTGGTAAGCTGATTGATTGCCCATGGCGCTATTGGCGGGTTATAAAGTTGATGGTGATAAGTCCGTGCTGCTCCGGCTCACTGCCATCGCTGGGGCTGAACTTTGCATTGGCAAGTTTGCTCAATGCAATATTCTTTAATTCGGAACTGGAAGAACTGACAACGGTTTTTGAAATGATATTTCCAGCCTTGTCCACAGTCACGCGGATAACAACTTTACCACCTTCATGAAATTCTGCTGTGAATTTATCAGGTGATATGTTACGGCCCGTAAGTTTGTGGCGGATACCACCGTTCCCGCTTCCGGGAATACCGGTATAATTTGCCGCGCCGGGCGTGCCGCCGGGAACGCCCCTGTCGCCCGGACCGGTGGTGTTACCCTCGCTGGTGCCTTTCACATTTTGTGCAGCGCTGTTGCCACCCTGGCCCGTGCTGCCGGGCATCAGGTATTTTGGTTTCTCCTGTGGTTTGGGTTTCTCAACAGGCTTTGCGGTGGCAGGCACAGGTGGTGTTTTTACACTTTTTTTAGTGTTATCTACATCCGGTGCATCTGTCTCGGTAGTCCGTACTATGTCTTTGGGTATATTGCTTTTAGCAGCTACCGGTTTGTATACCACTGACGCCTGGTATGCGGCAGGGTCTTTGGTTGACTGTGGCTGGTCGTTGCCGCTGCCATTATCGCTGGTGCCCAGGTTTACTTCGAGACCGCCATCCTGTGTAACAGGCGGGGGCGGGGTAACGTTATAGCTCAGCAGTATGAACAGCAGCAGTAATAAAGCATGCACCCCCACGGTCCATGCGAGTGCTTTTTTATTAACTGGTTCTTCCTGCTGTTGTAGTGCTATCATTTATTGATAACTTTTTTTAAAAATACTTAAAAATCTAAAGAAATGCCATCGTGAAAGCAGATTTAACATTTCAGAATGAAGTGCAAAATAACAAGTAATGGCAGGTCATAAATTCAACAATTAAGATTGCGGATAGACAAAATAAAAGAGACTTATTTTGCTTTAGATAGGAATTTATTCGCCATTGAAAGCTTCTCAGGAAATAATATAGTGCCTGATAAAATCTCTAGTTCTTTATCAAATTCTAATTTGATCCGTGCTACCTTCGTTCTTGCTTTTGACTTATGAGTAGCAGGATCTTCTTTGCGGATATTTTTATGTAATACTCCCATGAATATAAAGTTACTGTTTTTTTCTTTTCACTATAAAGGCGACGTAGTTATTTTTCGGGTTAAACAGTTCTTTGGTATCCTCGTCCATATATCCCCAAATGTCAAACTCGTTAACGAATAATCGATAATACATCCGGATTATTCGTTGGTAAGCATTTGTTTTTAATGAGGTATTACCTGTAATAAATACACTTCTGCCGGGGTATTTTCTTGTATATATCTGAACAATATTGACTACGGTAGTCAAAACTTTTTTTATATCACCATTATTGCTTATTTCGGTGTCGGAAAATGACCTTCTGCCAGTCAGGTCTCCCATGGCCAGGTTATAAATACCTGTTTTTGTGGTTTTCTGGAACTCCACAATTTTTATTATTTCTTTTTTACCAACGCTTAAAAAGCGAAATGTAGAGTAGCTTTTTTCAGTTCTGATAATTTCATAAAAAGGAGCATGCGTGTTTCCAAATTACAAAAAAATATTAGTGTGCAAATGCCGCATCAAAATCCTTCATGCGCTCCATAGGCGGATTAAAGTACCCGAATTTCACGTCCGGGAATTCTTCATGAATGAGTTCTATCATCTGCTTTATACCCATACATTCACCCGGCTCTGTTACGCCCATTTTTCCAAGGTACCAATCCGGGTCTATGTTGAAACTGCGCCACTGTATCATGCTTAACCCTGTTGTGCGTATAAGCTCGCACAAGGCGTCAAATTCAGCGATGCTATCTGTCATGCCGGGGAATACAAAGTAATTGATAGATGCCCATCCACCGTATTTTCTTACTACGCGCAGGCTTTCTACAATGTCTTCGAATTCATAGTTATTAGGGCGGTAATACTTCGTGTAAATATCTTTTTGGGCAGAGTTAAGGCTCACGCGAATGCTGTTAAGACCTGCCTTCATTAGCTGCTCCACGGCAGCAGGTTTGCTGCCATTGGTATTGATGTTGATGCTGCCTTTTTGGGTGTGCTTCCTTATTTCAATAATGGACTCCTTTATGGTTTCCCACATCAGCAGTGGCTCACCTTCGCAGCCCTGCCCAAAGCTCACGATGGGGTAGGGAGCGGTCTCCAGGTGCGGTACTGTAAATTCTACGATCTCTGCAGCAGTCGGTTTGAACTGCAAGCGGTCCTGCGGAGAAACAATTGTTTCATCTTCCGGCTGGAAAGATATACAGCCGATACAGTTGGCATTACATGCGGGTGATGTTGGTATAGGACATTCCCACCGGCCAAGGAAAAAATTACGCGCAGCAGGGCAATTATAAGTAAGTGCGCAATTATCGGCAAGGTGTTTTACCAGCCTGTTGTGCGGGTAGGCATTGGTAAGCACCTCAAGGCCATTGTTTATTTTGGTCTCGTCATAGCCTGCAGCTTCCTGCCGTATATCCTGCTCTATGCGCATGGCAGGCACATAAAATTTATCGTTGTACCATCCGGCAGCTACATAGCAAAACAGCGGTAGCACAGGTGCATCTGCCTGTGTTTCGTAAGCGGCAAGATAAAAGCCCGTATGAGCAGGTGGTATGAATGCAGCTACAGCCCAGCCTTTATCACACAGGCGCATTTCTCCTGTCTCCACATCTATGCCTATGCCTTTACGGCCCGGCAGCTCATATAGATTACCCCCGTTTGGCAGTTCTATCCATTCATCTTCCGGAATAGGAAGTGCATCCCATCCGCTGCGGCCCACACTGTACAGGGTAGTATCTTCAAAGATCTGCCCGTTGCCATCAGAGTATAATAAATAAGGTGTCATTTTAAAATCAAAAATTAAAATTCAAAATTCAAAATAATTGAGCCATTGAGCCATTACGTCATTGAGCCATTAAAGAGCTACCAGTCATCTGTCACCCGCTTACTCTTATTCTCTTCTATTTTTGCGTGACAAAAAGCTTCAAATATCTCGTCGTTTTCTGTGTTTGCAATGTTCCACTGGAAAAGATGGTTGTCTGCGCAGTTGATCGTGAGTGTACCGAATTTCAGCACCACATCTTCTACTTCGCTCCAAGGCAGGAAACGCCTGCGCACCACCGGCAGCCTCAGCCCCGTCTCATCAACATGCACATACAATGTGCTGGCCGATCTGCGCTCCCAGTAGATGGCAAATATCAAACCCACACTCAGTGCCGCATACATACCCATCGGGAATTTCCACCATTGCTGGGTAGAATAGGCGGCGATGGCAATGGCGATTATCAACTCGGCTAAGCGTACCTGCAGGTTCACTTTTTTACCCGTCATCCACCTGTTCTTAAAAATAGTAGCGCCGAGCAGCAATATACCTGCTGCAAGTAATGCCCATCCCCACGCGGGTATGGTATAATTATAAACTGCGATTATTATCCCTGTACCTATAAAAGCAAATGCACATATCAAATGCAGGGTAGTTACCTGGTGTGGTTTCACCTTCTCATCCACCAGTGGCAAATCATATACCATAACTGCAAAGGTAAGTAAAAGCTGAAACCAGTAAAGAAGCGGCTATATCGGCAAACTATACTGGGCATTAGTGCCA
This sequence comes from uncultured Bacteroidota bacterium, assembly GCA_903821975.1. Taxonomy (GTDB): domain Bacteria; phylum Bacteroidota; class Bacteroidia; order Chitinophagales; family Chitinophagaceae; genus Nemorincola. The sequence goes on along the minus strand of CAIJNJ010000334.1, from coordinate 2,218 downwards.
TCACCCGGGAGTTTTACCTCAAAATCTTTGAGCATTTTTGTGGTGTCGCCCTGTAGCTCCAGCCGGCCTGAATCTGCCATCCGGCGCAGGCGCCAGCCCAGGTATACATCCCCGGTAGGAACATTATACCGTGCCAGTGTCTGGTTTATGACCTTAGACGCTTTCTGGTACTGGTGAGAGCAAAAACTGATCAGTTGGTTATCGTAATGATCTTCGTTTTTAGACAGCAGCCTTTTGCCGCCTTCGTGTGTGCGAACACCGGCATTCTCTTTTACCAGCTTGCGCCATTCTTCACCATCGGTTTCTATTTCGGCAGGTGTTACCGCACGCGCCAGTTTTCTTGCTTTTATCAGTTCCTTTGGTTGTATCTCACCTATGCTTTTGGGGTAGAATACTTTGCCGTTCTCATCAAGGAAGGGCAGCCCTGCTATATTTATTACAAAGTAGCGTCCCACATACTTGCCCAGGTATTGCAGCGACCAGTGATATGCCGCAACATCGGCAGGCCATGGCGCCATCCACAGCCATATTTTTGCTTCTTCATTCTTTGATAGCTCATTAGCGGTTTCCAGCAGTCTTTCGAGGTCAGTAACCTGTATCGGGTTTTTCTCATTTGGCGCTACCTGCTGCCAGAATGCACTTCTCAGGTCAGAGAATTTTTGTCCTTCTTCTTTTTGTATCGGGCCTACGCTCAGCACATCATTCAGCACCATTACTTCGCCTTCCATTGCAGGTTCCTGCACTATTGCATCTTTCAGTGGTGCCGCAGCTACATCGCCTATAACTATATGGTATATCATTTATTGTTTTGGGTTAGGGTGGCAAAAGTAATTCGTTTTACGAATTTTGGATTGGGAATTTAGTCCGGATTGGTCAGATCATTCGCTTCAGTATTTTCTGTAGCACTTCCAAATCCATAATTATTATGTTCTGCAACAGCATTCTCGGTATACTTCATTATTGCCTCGTCAAATTCCGGCCCTTTATTGAACAGCACGGTAACGGCTATTGGTAACACTATTATAGGCACATCCCATGTGCTTAGTTTGTCAATATGCAGGTGCAGGCGGGCTGCATCTTTCTCCGTGGTCACGATTATCTTATTGGGTACATCCCAGTTCTCGCAGGTGGCTTTTATCTCTTCCAGGTCGGCTGTTACAAAGTAATGGTGGTCGGCATAAGAGAGGGTATGCACATCAGCGGCATTGCTTTTCAGGAAAGCGATCAATGGTTCTGGTCTCGCTATACCGCATACCAGGATTATGTTCTTATCAGTAAAACTCACCTGCTCGCCGGTGATAAGGTCGTAAGGTTTATCGTAGTGTATGCCGGTAAAAAACACCTGCTGGTTTGGCTGTGGCTTTATGTGTGCTGCTATCTCCTGCGCCTGTGCCACGCTCATGTTCAGCGGGCACTTGGATACGATGATAATATTAGCCCGTTTGTATGCATTCCGGCCCTCCCGCAGGTTTCCGAACGGCAGTATATGGTCTTTATAAAATGGCTTTGCGAAATCGGTGATAAGAATGGTAAGCCCTGCCTTTACTGAGCGGTGCTGGTAGGCATCATCAAGCAGTATCACGTCCACGTCCGGGCGGCGTTGCAGCAGCGATGGTATACCTATCATCCTTTCCTCGGCCACGCTCACCACCAGCTCGGGGTACTTCATATGATATTGCATTGGCTCATCGCCAATATGCAGTGCGTTACTTTTTTCATCTGCAACAAGGAAGCCCTGCGTGTGCCGCTTATAGCCACGGCTCATGGTAGCCACATGAAACCTGTATTGCAGTAACCTGATGAGGTATTCCACATGCGGTGTTTTTCCCGTGCCGCCCGTCGATAGGTTGCCCACAGTGATCACCGGTACACTGAAGGATATAGAAGTGAAAAACTTGGCATCATACATGCGGTTCCTTAGCCATACCAATGCGCCATAGATAATAGCGAAAGGGTAGAGCAGTATCCGCACGACAGAGAAAATATGATACAATATGTTTTTTGAGCCCATTGCCCTGCAAAGAACGAATGAAAATCCCAATATTAAAATTCCGGGTGAAGATTATGGCCTGGTCCCTTTCAGGGCGTAAAAATTATTTGCATTTATGGCACGGATTTGTAGTGCATTTCAATATCATTTATGAAAACTAAAAATACCTTTTATGAAAACTATTATTACTCTTGTATTATCGGCTTATCTGCTGCCGGTTGCTTTGTC
>CAIJNJ010000333.1 GCA_903821975.1 uncultured Bacteroidota bacterium | reverse complement strand
TTTACTACGTTTGAATAGCCCCATATTTTTGTGTTTTGGTCGTTCTTAACCAAAGGTATGGCCGCTATTCAGGCAAAAAAGTTTCGGATAGTTGTGAATAAATTACTAACAGTTAACTATAATCTTTACAACCCCTGGTAAGAATTATGGAAAAATTGAACCTGTTAATATTAGAAGATTTAAAGACGGATGCGGACTTGGTTATTAGAACCTTGCAGCGATCAGGAATGGACTTTAGCCAAATCATTGCCAACGACAGTTATAGTTTTATTGCCGCTGTCGAAGAACACAAATTTGATGCAATTCTTGCAGACAATTCTTTGCCGCAGTTCAGCGCAAAAGAAGCTTTAAAGATCAACAAAGAACGGAACATTGGTACACCATTCATATTAGTTACCGGTTCTATTTCCGAGGAATTTGCAGTGGAAATGATGAAGGATGGTGCCTGCGATTATATCTTGAAAGACAGGCTACAGCGCCTGCCCAATGCAGTGTTAAGTGCGGTTCATAAGCACAGGATAGAACAGGAGCGGGAGAAGTACCTTAATGAGGTGATAGCCAATGAAGCGCTGTTGAATGAAGCAGCAAGGCTGGCGCGCTTTGGCAGTTGGGAAGTGGATGTAAAAAAGAACACCTCAAGATGGTCGGACGAGCAATACCGCATCCTTGGTTACATGCCGGGAGAAATAGAGCCTTCTTTAGATCAATACCTGGAAATGGTACATACTGACGACAGGCCGCTCGTTAAGGAAATAATTGACCATACTATACAGCATCTTGACAACCAGAAATATACATGCAGGATAGTTAGTAAAGACGGCTCATTGAAGCATGTGCATGCCGAGATGGCCATTAAGCGTAACGCAAAAGGTGAAGTGCAGCGCATCAACGGATTTACCCGTGATGTTTCTGAGACCGTGCATGCCACAGAATCGCTTCAAAAATCGGAGGCGAATATGCGGGCCATTTTTGATAATACAGAGACGGCTTATGTGCTGCTGGATACAGGGTTTAATATAGTTTCCTTCAATCAACTGGCCAGTAAAATATCATCTGAATTGCTCGGCAGGCAAATAGAGGCTGGCAGTTATACACCAGACTATTTTGATGATAACTTCAGGCCCCGTTTCATAAAGTATTTGCAAAATGTTTTGCGCGGTGCAAATATCAGTTACGAGGTGAATAATACCTCTTCCGGCTTCGAGCGGTGGTATAGCCTTAGTTATCATCCTGTTTGGAACAATGAAAAGACAGTGATGGGTGTTATTATCGCCATTACGGAGATCACTGCCAGGAAAATATCTGAGTTGCAGGAAAAAAAGATAACCGGTGAACTGCTGCAGCGCAACCAGGACCTGGAACAGTTTGCGTACATCATCTCTCATAACCTGCGCTCGCCGGTAGCCAATATTATAGGTATTACTGATGCCCTTACGGAGGGTAGTCTTGAGGAGGATGACCGGCGGGCATTTATGTATGGCCTTACGGTTTCAGTAAAAAAACTTGACGATGTTATCATTGATCTCAATGATATTTTGCAGGTTAAAAATGTGGTGATAGGCAATAAAGAAAAGGTCTGGTTTTCGCGTATCGTTGAAGATATTAAATTCAATGTCGGCGCGCTACTCGACGATAAGGGCGTGATGATCAACACGGATTTTGCGGAAATAGATGAGGTGTCCTCTTTTAAAAGTTATATCCACAGCATATTTTATAATCTTATCTCGAACAGTATCAAATACAGGCAGCCGCAAACAACACCCGTAATTGAGATCAGGAGCCGCAAATACGCCGATAAGATGGAACTGACCTTTAAGGATAACAGTATAGGCATGGACCTGGAAACGAAGAGCGACCATGTATTTGGGTTGTACAAGCGTCTTCATCCCGAATATGCGGAAGGAAAAGGTATGGGGTTATTTATGGTAAAAACCCAGGTGGAGACACTTGGTGGGAAGATAAGTGTGCAGAGTAAAGTAAATGTCGGAACTGAGTTCAAAATAGAGTTTGATATGAGAGTATTTGCAGACTAAACGATCCTATGAACAAGAACCCGGAACATATTGATGTTGCTTTCAGGAAGATATTTGAATCAGCGCCTGACCTGTATCTTTTGTTGTCGCCATCTTTAACAATCATTGATGCCAGCGATGCCTATTTGCAGGCCACATTAACACGGAGAGAAGACATTGCGGGGCGTGGCCTATTTGAAGTTTTCCCGGATAACCCCGGCGACCCGGATGCCGATGGTGTATCAAATCTGCATACGTCCCTGGAGTTGGTGTTGCAGAATAAGGCACCACATAATATGCCCATCCAGAAGTATGATATCCCCGGCCCGGATGGCATATTTGAGGAAAGGTTCTGGAAGCCCATCAATAGTCCTGTTTTAGATGGGAATGGAGATGTATGCTACATTATTCATCGGGTGGAAGATGTAACATGGCAGGAACGGATAAGGAAAGAAACGGAACGACAACTCAGAGAAAAGGAAGCGCTGGAAGCAACGGAGAGAAGATACATAAAGCATCTTAAAGAAAGTGAAGCCCGTTTCTTTAAGATATGCGATATGAGCCCTGTGGCTACTTACATCACAGAAATAGCAGATGGCAGGGTATTGTATGTAAATAAGGCTTTTGAAAAATTGTTTCAGATAAGTAGCAGGGCTGCCATTGGTAAGACAGTAATAGAACTTAACATTACCGACGGTAAGAAAAGAGAAAAGATCGTAGCGCAGGTTAAAGGGAAGGGAGAACATGCTACTGATATGGAAATGGACCTGCGTATAGGGACGGGTGAATTGAAGAAAATGCTCGTATCGGTAGAGACCATGGACCTCGATAATAAAGAATGTTTTCTTGTGGCAGCAGTAGATATTACACGTAGAAAGCAAATGGAAGATGAATTGGCAGATACCAATCATTTTCTTGATACCATTCTCGAGAACATCCCGGATATGGTTTTTGTTAAGGATGCTGACGATCTGAAGTTCGTGCGTTTTAATAAAGCCGGAGAGCAGATGCTGGGCTACAGAAGGGACGACCTGATTGGCAAAAACGACTATGATTTCTTTCCAAAAGAACAAGCCGATTTTTTTATCTCGAAAGACAGGACCGTACTTAAGGAAGAGAAACTGGTAATCATAGATGAGGAGCCTATTCAGACCAGGCATGGCGAGCGCTGGCTGCACACCAAAAAAATACCGATCCTTGAAAACGGGATGCCTGTTTACCTGGTGGGCATCTCGGCAGATATCACCGAACAAAAGAAATACCAGGATGCCATCATTCAGCTCAATAAAGAACTGGAAGCTTTT
>CAIJNJ010000332.1 GCA_903821975.1 uncultured Bacteroidota bacterium | reverse complement strand
TTTACTACGTTTGAATAGCCCCATATTTTTGTGTTTTGGTCGTTCTTAACCAAAGGTATGGCCGCTATTCAGGCAAAAAAGTTTCGGATAGTTGTGACCACCAATATATCAATAAGAAGGAAAACCTGGTACAGCACATATTCGTCAGGGTCGATTATAGCCTCATAAAAGTGGTGCTGGATGATATACTGTATATAGAAGGCCTGGATAACTACTTTAAGATCCATTACAAAAACGGCAAGACATTACTCGTTCGTATGAGCATGAAAGGCGTTGCCGAAAAGCTCCCTGCCGATGAGTTTATCAGGGTACACCGTTCCTACATCGTACCGCTCAGCAAGGTAAAACTCGTCCGTAATAAGACCATATACCTCGATAGTGCCGAGATCCCCATTGGTACAAACTACATGGATACCGTTATGCCGTTGTTTAAGGAAAAATAGCACTAATGATAGCTGTTTGAAGCTGCTGTTATGCCCCATCGGGGCTACCCCTTTGTAGCTAAATAGTTTTTAAAAAGCGTTTTTGCCCCGTAGGGGCTATCCATTTTCAAATTTTCAAATTGCCAAATTTTCAAATTGTCGTATTGCCGAATTGTCAAATTATTTATATATTTATCCCAAAATCAAAATTTATGAAAAAATTCTTACGCTTCGTAGTTGTGCTGCTGCTTATCGTTATTGTAGCAGTTGTTGTCCTCGGGCTTATAGAGCCGAACGATATTACCGTAACACGTACCACCATGATCAAGGCACCAAAAGAAGCCGTGTTTGAGCAGATGGTATACTATAAGAACTGGGTAAACTGGAGCCCGTGGTATCGCATGGATTCCGGTAAAATGAAAATGACCTACTATGGCACCGACGGCCAGCCCGGCAGCGGATATACCTGGGAAGGCGACAAAACCGGTGCCGGTGATATGAAAGACAGCGCAGTAAAAGGTACGGAAATGACCTACGCGCTCACGTTCACAAAGCCACACGGCGGTACTGCATGGGGCGTTCTCAGGGCCGAAGACAGTGCAGGTATGACCAAGGCCACATGGACCTGCAATATGCACTTCCCGTTCCCAATGAATGCAATGTGCATATTTATGAACATGGATAAGATGCTCGGCGGTGATTTTGCATCGGGGCTGGCGAACATGAAAACCTATGTGGAAAGCCACAGCAGCGGCGCTGCTTCGGGTGTGGAGATAAAAGAAGTAGACTATCCCGGCCACATCTTCGAAGGCATGCGTAAAACCATGAGCATTACCAACAACGACGAAATGAGTAAGTTCTTCATGGAAAGCTATTCTCTCCTTGGCAAGGATATTGGCGGTAAGATCACCGGTCCCGGCACTGGTCTTTACTTCTCATGGGATACTGTGAAGAAGGAGACCGATATGGCTGCGGTATTCCCTGTTTCTGATACTACAATGGCAGTGAAGGGCGCGTCCTTCTTCCATGTACCAGCTTCCAGGGCGGTACTTGCAGTGCTGAAAGGCTCTTATAGCGGTATGATGGATGCGCACGTGGCGATAGCCAAATACATGGCAGCCAAGGGTGAAGCACACGGAGCAGTTATAGAAGAATACATTACCGGCCCCGGCACCGAAAAAGACAGCACCAAGTGGGTTACGAATATCTATTACACCATCAAGTAGGCTAACCGATTTTCTAAAAGCCATCAATGCAGATGTATTGATGGCTTTTATTTTTTATACAACAGACCACAAACATTTACGTTATAGCTATTACACTATCGACTATTAATTATCTTCGCAAATCCAGATGAAGTTATCAGTTATTATTGTCAACTATAATGTAAAGTACTTTCTTGAGGTGTGCCTTCACTCTGTATTGAGGGCATCTTCTAAAGTAGATGCTGAGATTATAGTGGTAGATAATAACTCTACTGATGATAGTTGCGCCATGGTGCGGCAGCTATTTCCCTCTGTGGTGCTCATAGAGAACAAGGATAACAAGGGTTTTTCAAAGGCCAATAACCAGGGTGTGGCAGTGGCAAAAGGGGAGTACATCCTCTTTCTTAACCCCGATACGGTGATGCCGGAGGATTTCTTTGCCAAAACCCTTGCATACATGGATGCTCACCCCGATGCGGGTGCTATAGGCCCCCGGCTTATTGACGGCAAAGGCCGGTTTGCCCCCGATGCCAAAAAGTCTTTCCCTACACTGTCTGTGGCGCTTTTTAAGACCACCGGTATTAATAAGATCTTCAGCAGGTCGCCATACTTTAATAAGTACTATGCTGTGCATATAGGCGAGCGGGAAACCGCGCAGGTGGATGTTCTTTCGGGCTGCTGTATGCTGGTGCGGAAAAAAGCCATGGACGAAGCCGGCGGCCCGTTTGATGAAGATTACTTCATGTATTGCGAGGACGTAGACCTTTCTTACCGTATAGAAAAGGCTGGGTATAAGAACATCTACTTCCCCGAGGTGGACCTCATACACTACAAGGGCGAAAGCACCCGCAAAATGACGCTGTCTTATGTGCGCATTTTCAACGAGGCATTGGTGACCTTTGTAAAAAAGCACTATACCAAAAAGCAAGCCAGCCTGTTTGTGATGTTCATAAATGTGGGCATAGTGCTTCGGGCGGTTACGGGTGTTCTTAAACGCGGGCTCAAGGTGTTGCATATGCCCTTGTTTGATGCCGGTATATTGTTGCTCACGCTCTGGGGCATTAAAGACTTTTGGGTGCAGGAAGTAAAGAATATACTGCCCATTGCCCCGGTGGCAGTTTACGCCACCTTCCCGGCTTACATCATACTGTGGGTGCTTTCATTGTACCTCAATGGCGCCTACGATCCGCCATACAGGGGACTCAAGGTTACAAGGGGTATGCTTATAGGTACCGTGGCAATCCTTGCCTATTATGGCCTGCTTCCGCCCGAGTACCGTTACTCACGCGCCATTATCATATTCTCCGGCTTTGGTGGCACCGTGGTGCTGCTTGGCTTGCATGAGATACTTTA
>CAIJNJ010000331.1 GCA_903821975.1 uncultured Bacteroidota bacterium | reverse complement strand
TGCCCGAGGCCAGTTGGCTGATATCTACTACCGCCGTGTTGCCGGATAGCTTGATTGTTTGTATAACCTTACCGGTCACATCTTCGATTTTTAAAGTGGCTTCGCCGGACATTATTCCGCTTACCTTAATATTCACGACTTCTTTAGCCGGGTTAGGATATGCTTCAAGTACCAGGCTTGATTTGTCTAAATTGCTTGCAGACAAAGAAGAACATGCTGCTGTAGTAAATGAGGTAGTCACCCATCCCGAGCTGTCTGTGCTGCACTCTGTGCGCACATGCAGGTAATACGTTGTAGCACAGATCAGCGAAGTGTCCGTATAAGTGGTTGATGTAGTGAAGTTAAACCCACTGGTTGGCACTGATGAACTGTTGTCAACGACATATTCATACCCGGCCGCACCGGATACCGCATCCCAGCTCAGTACAGCAGAAGTCTCTGTTATAGAGGATGCAGCTAATCCTGTTGCCACGTTACATGGTAACACCGGAGGTCCTGAAATATACAAGCTATCGAGGCCTATATCACTGTTGCCAAAGTCAGATACTGCAGAGAACTCGATAACCGCATTGGCCGCAATAGACGTGGTAGTAAGTGTTTCGTGCTCCCAACCTGAAGTAGTGGCATAAGTACCTATTGATGTAAATGTCGCACCACCGTCTTCAGACAAGTAAACATTCAGCACATCGGTACCATCCGCATTATTGTAATAGAAGGAAATGTTCTTGGTGCCCGGTGTGCTAAGATTTACCGAGAGGCTCATGTTGCCTATATCTCCCGAACTGGCATAATAAGAATGGAACCGAGCAGAATGGCTGCCCTCCATATATGTTGGTGAGTATTCACCCGAAAATTCAGCGGTCCATGATGCATCAGACCCCTGGTCATCTCTTCTCCATGAGTTATTGCCGGTGGTAGGGCTAAGCACCCAACTGCTGTCTGGACGGTCAAAGCCGTAACAACCGCCTATCCAGTTTTCAAAACCCTGGAAGTAAGGAAGGGTTGCAGGTACCGCAACTTCGGGTGTTACCGTTAATGCAACAGCAGCGGATGTGTCGGCCATACCTGATACAGTACATACTACATAGAACCTGTAGTATTTAGTGCTTGCTACACTTGCGGTATAGTTATAAGTAGTGGCCCCGGCTATGTTTGTGTAGCCCGTTCCGGTGGCTGAAGATTGCCATTGATATGTGATGCCGGAAAGATATATCGGTGCTGTTACAGAAAGATCTGAAGAATATGCCGAACAACCTGATGTAACAGTAGCTGCGGCTGTTCCTGCAACCGGCATACCTGAGCATGACGGGAGTACAGATACAGAAACGCTGTCAATGCCAACATCACTGAAGCCAAAGTCAGATGTTGCATTGAAACGGATAATGGCATTTGCGGCAGTGGAGGTCGTAGTCACACTTTCACTCATCCAGTCGGTGGTAGTGTTAAATGTACCAAGGGTTGTAAAGGTAGTGCCGCCATCTACAGACAGTTGCACGGTAAGGTAATCAGAGCCATCTGTGTTATTATAATCAAATTTCACCTGCTTTGTGCCGGCAGTACTCAGGTTTATGTAAAGGTCCATATTCCCCTGGTCTCCCGAAGACGCTTCGTAAGTATGAAATCTCGCAGAGTGGCTGCCATCGGTAGAGGTAGGGAAATAGCTGCCATCAGTGATATAATCCCATGAGGCGTCAGATCCCTGGTCTTCCCTGCGCCACGAGTCATTTCCGGACGTTGGCGATAACACCCAGCTGGCATCCGGGCGATCAAAGCTGTAACAACCCGATATCCAGTTTTCAAAACTCTGGAAGTAAGGCAGGGTAGCATATATTGGCACTACCGGGGTGTACGTGAATTCTGTTGATGCTGATGTATCTGCAAGGCTGCTTGCAGTACACACTACATAGAAACGGTACCATGTATTTGCTGCTACCGAGGCAGCGTAAGTAGTGGACGTTGCTCCGGGTATGCTTGTAAAAGCGATACCATCCGGGGAAGACTGCCATTGGTAAGCTATACCGGTCATATATATAGGTGCATCGACAGAAAGGTTGGCGGTATATGCAGTACAGCCAAATGTATGGTCTGCACTGAAAGTCCCTGCTACAGGTGTTCCGGAGCAGGTCGGTTCTACTGTTATGGAAAGACTGTCGATGCCAATGTCAGAGCCGCCGTAATCAGATATGGCTCTGAACCGTATAACTGCGTTTGCTGCGGTAGATGTTGTAGTAAGAAGCTCCGGCGCCCAGTTGCCCGACGAAACTGTGGTATATGTATTAAGAGTGGTGAACGTTGTTCCTCCGTCTTCTGACAGTTGCACGTCCATATAATCGGTACCATCAGCATTGTTGTAGTCAAACCTGATGAGTTTTGTTCCGGGCGTGCTCAGGTTTATATGCAGATCAAGATCGCCTTCTGTGCCACTGCTGGCCCATCCGCTATGGAACCTGGCCGAATGTGCCCCTTCCGTCGATGCAGGGCTGTACATATATTCACTTGGGTAAAGCCACGATGCATCCGCACCCTGGTCATCCCTTCTCCATGCACCATTGCCGGAGGTAGGTGTCTCCAGCCAGTTGTTGCCCGGCCTGTCAAACATGAAGCATGTACCAATCCAGCTTTCAAATCCTTCGAAGAAAGGTAATGTAGCATTTGTAGCCACTGGCACTATGATCTTGTAAAGCACTCCTGGTGTGGAGTCAGACAAACTGCTGGCAGTACATGTTACCATTACCCTGTAATAGATATTGCTGGTTATGTTTGCAGAGTAAGTGCGGTCGGTCGCTCCGGAAACATTGGCCCATGTAGCGCTGTCTGTCGAAGACTGCCATTGGTAAGTGAGTCCCGATATAGAAGACAATGGTAACGCAAGGTTTGAAGTAAATGCACTGCAACCTGTTGTTTGTGATGAACTGAATGTTCCCGCAACTGGTGTGCCACTGCATGGGGTCAGTAAATTGATAAGCAGGTTATCTATACCTATGTCGGAACCGCCATAGTCCGCTGTTGCTGCGAAGCGAATAACCGCATTAGGCGCAACCGACGTAGTGGTAAGCGTTTCTGTCGTCCAGCCGGTGGTTGTGTTAAAAGTGGTAAGATTTGTGAATGTCGCGCCTCCGTCTTCAGATAGCTGCACCGTCAGGAGATCACTGCCATCTATGTTTATGTAATCGAACGCGATTTGTTTTGTACCTGCCGTGCTTAAATTAAGATGTATATCAAGGTTGCCTACTATGCCGGAATGGGTATAGCCACTATGGAACCTTGCAGAATGAGCACCGAGTGTAGATGCCGGAGTATACATATAGCTGGTAGGGTAGTCCCAGGAAGCGTCGGAACCCTGGTCGTCTCTTCTCCATGAATTGTCACCTGTTGCCGGGCTTGTAACCCATGACGCCCCGGGACGGTCTGCGGTTGTGCATACGCCTATCCAGCTTTCAAAGCTTTCTGAAACCGGCAATGTGGCTATAGTTGGCGGTGTTGCCGTCTGGATCAGGTCTACAGAAGTTGCAGTATCTGCCAGCCCACTCACAGAACATACTACGTATGCCCGATAGTAAGTACTGGTAGTAACGTCAGCAGTGTAATTAGCGTTGGTTGCCCCTGGTATGCTTGTCCATGCAGTTCCTGTTGCTGACGATTGCCATTGGTATAAAATACCGGATGCAGATGTAGTGCCCGTAAGTGAAAGGTCTGATGAATATTCTGAGCAACCGGAGTAAACAGAAGCATTAATAGCACCGGCTGTAGGCGCACCTGAGCAGATGCTGTTTGCGGAAATTGCCATGATAGCAGGATAGCCGCTACCCGACGATTTCTGTATGGTAACGCTTGCAACCAGCTTGCTATAGTTTACAGGAGATATATCCAGCCTGTTTTCAAAGAGAGATGGAGCGTATGAATATCCTTCTGTGTGATTATCTGTTACGCTTACTCTTCCTACGCCAATAACGGCCCCGCCGCCGGAATACCAGTCAGGCAGGTAAACTGAAGGGAATACTTGTGTCGTGGCATCTGTGAAGTGTACCGTGATATCTACGTAAGAATCGCCGCTGGCCGATGTACCTAGTACATACAACGCCCCTGCCGATTGTGGTGTGCCAAAAACCAGCGTTCCATTGTCACCAACATTTACAAGTCGAAGTGCGTTGTTGGACGAATAATCCGCAAGCTGGTAATTTAGTGAACTTGTAATTGCACTCGATACCATACCGCCGGTTGGAAGGAAGTATGTCGGCGAATAGCCGCCATAATTATAGTCTTCGGCAACCATGGCGTATCCCGCCCTGTCAAAGCCGTTTATCATAGAAGCTGAAATAGTGGATAATGCAGGTGCCGATCCATTAGATACAATGTCCCTGTTGAAACCTGTAAGCGTGACAGTATTAAAAGTTGCCCCGGCAACAAATGCACATACCATCAGTAATGACAACAATGTAAGTTTTTTCATACGAGCATGATTTTTTCTGATTGATCAAAATATTATCTAACGATTTAGGTATGCAATAAACATGCCACTAATGTTTGTTAATAACAATTCGTTTTAAAATGAATAAAATAATTTATTTAAAAAGTTATCGGCCAATTATTAATAAAGGTACATACACATAATTTTTGTAAATAATTCTATATCAGCCTTTAGGGCGTTTTTTTGAATATGTTGTGTTGGGGAATTAATTTACTTTTTTGGGGAATCTACAAGCGATCATCCCCCATCCCCCTGTTTGTTTTATATTTGAACTCCTTATTTGTATCCATGAATAACTACGAAATAGCAGATCATTTTTCCCTCCTTTCCAAACTCATGGATATCCATGGGGAGAATAGTTTTAAGTCAAGGTCATACAGCATTGCCGCTTATCATATTGAGCGCCTTACCGCAGAGGCAGCAGCTATGGATGATGCTGAATTGTTTGGTGCGAAAGGGATCGGGGAGTCGATTGGAAAAAAGATCAGGGAGATACTGGCCACAGGCAGGTTGCAGTTGCTCGAAGATACTATTGCTAAAACGCCTCCGGGAATATTGGAGATGTTGCAGATAAAAGGTCTTGGTCCTAAGAAGATCGCAACCATATGGACAGAGTTGGGTATTGAATCGCTGGGCGAACTGGAATATGCCTGCAATGAGAACCGGCTTACCGCACTGAAAGGCTTTGGTGCTAAAACGCAGGAGAGCATTTTACAGAATATTGTTTACTTCAAGCAAAACCTCGGCTTTCATCTTTGGTCAGAGGTGGAGGTTATTGGTAATAACCTTGTTGCTCAATTACAAAAGATACACCCGGCTCATTTATTTTCCCTTACCGGCGATATTCGCAGGCAAAATGAAACTGTGGAGTTTATCGAGTTAGTAACCGATATGAACAAAGAAGTGCTTGCTAAAATGTTTTCAGGCAACCCTGATGTAAAAATAGAAGAACATGTGGCTGATGATACACTGAATTACAGCGCTATGCTGACGGTCATTGTGCCACAGTATCCACGTTACCGGTTTTACTGCACCACTAAAGCACAGTTTTATAAGACGTTATTTACCACAACCGGTAGCCCGGAGTTTCTGGCAGCCTTTCTTAAGAATTATAAATTGCCAGGCTCCCCTGTATCTGAAGAAGAAATATTTTCTGTAAACAACCTCGCATTTATTCCGCCCATGCAACGGGAGACAGAAAGCAGC
>CAIJNJ010000330.1 GCA_903821975.1 uncultured Bacteroidota bacterium | reverse complement strand
TTCGCCAATAATGTCGTACCATTTGTTTACGGGAACCTGGGAGGTGATAATGATGGCGCCTTTGCCGTGGCGGTCTTCAATAAGTTCCATTAAAACAACCCTGCTTTGTGCATCAAAAGGCTGTAAGCCAAAGTCATCAAGGATGAGCAGGTGCTGGCGCTCTATTTTTGCTACTTCCTTAAGGTAAGACCCATCGGCTTTACTCATTTTAAGCTTTGTAAAAAGCTTGGGTACATTGTAGTACACCGCTTTATAGCCCATACTGCAGGCATGGTAGCCGAGGGCCGATGCAATATAGCTTTTGCCGATTCCGGTACTGCCTGTTATAAGTATACATTCGGCTTTATCTATATAGCTGCAATCTGCAAAACGCATCATCTGGTTTTTATCTATGTTGCGTTCGGTATTGTAATGAAGGTTTTCCAGATCTGCTTTATACCGGAACCTGGCATTTTTTATTTTCTGTTCCACATTTCGGTGCTGACGTTCATCCCACTCCGCATCTACCAGGTGGGCAATGATTTCATCGGGGGTATAGGTTTCCCCGGTTTCTGTTTCCAGGTTGGTTTTAAAAGCCCGGTACATGCCCAGCAGCTTCATTTTACGCATTTTGTCCAAGGTCGTTTCGTTCATGATTTTTGTTTTTAGTGGGTGTTATTGGTAATAGTTTTCTCCCCGTATATTGTCATGGAAGGGCATTTGCAGCTGGTCAGTTTCGTCCGGCGCATCCCGCAGATCCAACTCCCTTTCCAGTATTTTCTGTATGGTTTTATAGTTATAGGCTCCATAGCCCAGGGCCCGTTGACAGGCTTTTACCAGCCGTTCGTTGCCTACCTTCTTTGCAAAGCCTAATATGCCCATGCAGGACTTGTAAGCTTGTTCCGGGTGTTGCTTACGGTCAAGTACTTTCAATACATACAACCGCACATCTTCGTGGATGCTGGCGGCCCATGAAGTAAACCGCTCCGGTGTCCATTCACTTACAAAGCGGTGAGTGGAGGCCATATGCTCTTTTTGAGTTGTATACTGGTAAGGGCTTTTGGTACGCTGGTGCAGAGCAATGCGCTCATAGTTATAGTAAATCTCTACGCTGTGCCGGGAGTACAACAGCTTTACTTTCTTGCCGATAAACCTATAGGGTACACTATAGTAATGCTTGTCTGCGCTGAGGCCGGCATGGCCGTTTTTAGCAACCGTAGCATATTGATGCTTTTTAAGTTCATACCGTAATGGTGGCAGGGGCAGCAAGGCCGACTTTTCAATGTCATCAAACTGCTGCCTGCGGCTGTAATTTCTGCCTCTTAAAGGAGCATTATTGTGTTCCTCGAGGGCTGTTATTATCGCAGCGTTTAATGCTTCCAGGGAGAAGTATTCTTTTCGTTTAATTTTTACATAAATGCGCGTGTAGATGATTCTTACTGCGTTTTCAACAAGCGCTTTATCTCTTGGCCGGTAGGCCCTGGCGGGAAGGATGGTAGTTCCGTAATGTTCAGCAAAGTCAGCAAAGGTTTCATTAAGCGTAGGTTCATATTTGCTGCTCTTGGTTACCGCCGATTTTAAATTGTCCGGTACAATAGCTGCAGGAATACCCCCGCAGTAATGCATGGCATTCTCGCAGGCAGCAATAAAGTCCTCCTTTTGCTGCGTCATTACAGCTTCAACATAAGTTAGCTGGCTGGCGCCAAGAATGGCAACAAAGACTTCTACAGGATGAACTTCGCCGGTTTGTTCATCGATAATACTGAGTTTATCTCCGGCAAAATCAACATAGAGCTTGTCTCCAGCTTTATGTTCCATATGCATGGTAGGGTTTACCTGCGCTTGCCACTGGGCTAAGTAATGTTTGAATTGGCTGAGGCCTAAACCATCAGGATGACTTTGACGGTATTCTTCCCAGAGCATTAGCCGGGTAACTCCTTTACGTTTTAGCTCCTTCTCGATGACCGGGAAAAGGCTGAACAGCGTTTGCAGGCGCTCGTGTACTGGCTTGTCCTCTGGCTTTACAAAGAGGTCTTCCAGCTCTTTATCACTGAGTTCATTAATCTCATCAAAGGTTAATCCGGCGGAGGTAAATGTCTTGAGGTATTTCTTTAGCGTATTACGGGATAGCCCTGTTTGTTCAGCTATTTTAAGCTTACTGCATCCCAGGCTGTGTAACCGTAGAATCTGTCTAATCTTACTCATGCTGATCGGATTATTGGCCATTGCTATTGGGGTTTTATCCTCAACATAATGGCTCCTAACAACATGAACTCAAATCTTCTACAGGTG
>CAIJNJ010000329.1 GCA_903821975.1 uncultured Bacteroidota bacterium | reverse complement strand
TGTGTATTCATAGCAGAAGGTGCCATTCTACCTGCCGCAATCAATGGCTAGACATCGAAACTAAGGTGTTACTGGTGCTTACACCCCGCGGCGACCGTATGCATTGATTTTTTGTAAAAGTGGTTATATTTGCCCATCCCGTTTATATAATGCGCACCCCGGTATTTTTATTATTCTTTATTCTATGCTCCCTTATCTCAGGGGTATCCTTTGGGCAGGAGTCTAGACCGTGGGAGGGATTTGGCATCGAGGCAAATGTTTTTGAAGGCCATGTATTTAAGCATACACCTAAATTTCACTTGCCTATACCGGATATGACTACCGGTACGGATATTAATTTCCAGTACAAGACTTTTGGAAGAAAAGATTGGGAACAGCGCAGAAGGTATCCAATTGTTGGTGTGGCATTTACTTATACCAATTATGGTATTGATTCCGTTTATGGCCGCTTGTTCAGCATATACCCGAATATAGTGATACCGCTGATATCCGGCAGAAAACTGGAATGGACAATACGTATAGGCGACGGGTTTGGCTATTCAACCAAAGCATATTCGCGCATTAATCCATTTGATACGCTGAACAATGCCATCGGCAGTAAGATAAATGATTATGCATCCTTCATGACCGATATAAGGTACCACATCAACACTCATTGGGATGTGCAGATCGGCGCAAACTTTTCTCATTATTCCGATGCATCATACCATCAGCCAAATCTTGGTGTGAACTTATATGGCGCGCATGTTGGTGTAAAATATTTCCCCGTATCAGCCAACCCTAAACGTATAGTAAGAGACTTGAAGCCGCTAAAGAACCGCTGGTTGTTCGAATACCGGCTGTCGATGGCTTATGATGAGTCAAACGCACCGCTTGGCCCGTTATACCCTGTTTACCTCGCTACCGGCTATGTAAGCAAGAGATGGAAAAGCAAGAACAAAGCGTTTGCGGGCTTTGATTATTCATACCATACACTTGACTATGCATTTCTGCGTAATAATGTGGGCCTGGTGCCACCGGGAACTGAAGCGCAGCATTCTTACAAAACAGCCGCTTTTGCCGGCAATGAATTTTTGTTAGGTAGGGTCGGTGTTGTGCTTCAAGTGGGCTATTACCTGCACCAGGCATACCAGAGTCAGGGGAAGGTATATGAGAAGATTGGTGGTAACTTATATCTTGTTCAGCGGGAGCGCGGGCCTATTAAAGAATTCTTTTTATGCGCATTCCTGAAGACGCATTTATCTGTTGCAGAGTTGGCTGAATTCGGTTTTGGAATGGGCTTTTAGCTATTGAAATTATCAGGGAGCTATTCTGAAAATGCTGCCGTTATCACCAGCCACCAGCAGGTCGCCATTCGCACAGACCGCTATACTGCGCAAAGCATTTGTTGTAAATTGGTCATACTCTTCCCAATGCTGGCCGCCATCGTCTGTGCGTATTACTTTGCCGTTATCGCATACCGCCCAACCGTTTTGCTCATCTTTGAAGACTATATCCCACAAATAATACCGCGGCAGTGTCACATCGTTGCCATTGCGTAATCGTTGCCAATTGTTACCGCCATCTGTGGTATGGTATATACCGCCATTGAAACCACACATCCATATCTCATCTCCGTGAATGTCCATCCCGGTAAAGTTGTCATTATCTACATTCTGAAAATTCCAGGTGGTGCCGGTATTGGTGGTTTTCATTACCGTTCCATACCCGATGATGTAACCCGTTCTGGCGGTGGTCATGTAAATATTATTCAGCCCGAAAAGGAAGGTTTGCTGGTCTATAAAATTGAAATTGGAATCAACCCTCGCTATAGTGCATTGCCGTTGCAATACGCTGCTTACAAATATGCCTGTATCGGGAGTGGGGAAATACCCGCCGAAATACATGTTCCAGTTGTTGATACGGTTGAATTGCCATGTTTTGCCTGAGTCTTTGGAATGTAATACATCGCCATCCACGCCGGAGAGATAAATAGTGCCGTTAGGAGATAACCCCATACCAAACATTTCTTTTTTGGCATTTGTATCTGAATAGCAGTTCCAGGTATATCCGCCGTCAACAGACCTTACTATAGCAGATTGGTCAAACTCTGTTCCTCCGGCTATGATGCAGGTATTATCACCGAGGAATTGGATATGGTTTAATCTCATTGTGGTATTGCTGGTAAGCTGCTGCACCTTCTGCCAATGCAGAAGATCCTTTTTACAGGAACCGGTACACAATACTACTATGACAATAAAAATACACTGTGTATACTTTAACATGAATGCGAATTTCGTTATTTTAATTTGTATACACGCAAGGTTTCCTTATCAAATATCTTTTCATATAAATGGGCTTTTATTCCCGGGTTATCGTCGATATGGCTGTCTAGAAATAAATATTTTGCGCCTTTGCTGACATAATATGATAACTGATCACCATCAAGCCGGTCATAATCAAATGCCCATCCTTTTCTGTCTATATAGTAGAGCAGGATGTAATGAGATGGGTCATTGCCTACGATACAATAGGCATTTTGAGGTGTCAGGTTTCGTAATTCTTTTTCATATTTGAAGTACACCGGGTTAAACCCCGGATCCTGGGTGTCCCAGCGGCTGTCTATGCGCAGGAACGCGGTAAGTGGAAGTACACACAGGCAAACTAGTGACACTATCCTGTAAAGCTTATCAGCAAGTAATAACCGGTATGCCCCATAAGCTACCAATATAAAAATAGGAGGGAGGAAAGGGAATAAATAGTAATCGTGCACCGTATCGATCATGTTCAGTTCATAAAGGAAATATAGGATAATGCTTATGCCCCAGAATAGGAATGGGTAGAACTTGTTGTTGCGGTACAACTTGTTTCGGAACGTGAAATATAATCCTGCAATAAAAAATAGTACTGATGCGTAATTGATCAGTAGTTCCGGCAATGATGAGCTAACGTTACCCCACAAAATATACAACCAGGCAGACATGTTTTGTTTGATATCGAGCGCACCTTTTACCACACCGTTGTCCCATTTTGGTATAACAGTGATATACCACACGCATGCAGGGATGATAAAAAATAAAAAGGCGAAGAATATTGCACCCAGTTGTTTGCGGCTGAAATTTCTGTATTTACCCTGCGCAGCAACGATAGTGAACATGAAGCTTCCATATAGAATAAAAGGAAGCTTTACGAGTGTTGCGATACCAAGAAATATAGCGCTGCATATCACGTATGCTGTCCGTAAGGTATTGAGATACCGATAAAAAACCCCTATACTCCAGATTGCACAACATAGGGCCATATTATCAGGCATAGGGTTCAAGGTATAGTAATAAAATACAGGGGAGAAATTAAAACACCATGCACAAATAGTAGCAATTACTTTATTTCTGAAAACATTATTGCACAGATAAAACATGCCGTACACCGAAAACAAACCAATGATAAAACTAAGTACCCTTGAGAGAGTTATGTGGGACCCCAATAACCAATAAAATATTGCGAAGAGCCACTGCATCAGCGGGAACTCCTTTTGAAGCACCCTGCCCGTATCGGGACGGTCATTTATATGCGGATGTAAAATATTAAAGCTTTCCCGGTAAAAGTTATTGATAACCGTTTGCGTTTCGGTCTGGCGCCAAACGTGGATCCCCACAAGATCAAGATCAAATACGTGGAAATGCAGGCCGAAACTTATTATTGGAATTGAAAACAATATCAGCTTGTAGTGTTTCTTTATAAATTCCATTTTACCTGTTTCGTATCGAAATGTACAAAAAAATGCCTGCATTATTTAATGCAGGCATCAACCCTGATGTATTGTGGATTTATTCCTTCAGGAATGTTTTTGCTTTCTGTATACTTCCATTCCTGTAGAGTACATGATATATACCTGTTGGCAGGCTGCTTATATCAACTGTGGAATTTACCCCGTTTTTGGATATCGTTACATTCATCACCTGCCCTATAGAGTTATAAATGGCTATGTAGGGTTCGTCTATCGTATTGCCGGTAACATCCACATGTAAAAGATCATGGGCCGGATTCGGATATATGTATACATCGTTGCCGGCTGCAATATTTTTGGTGGAGTTAGCAGGCAGCGGGTTGAAGAATATATTCCACGCGGTATCTGCAACAGTCTTGATACCGGTGAAGCTTAATGCAGAATCGCCACAGGCATTTGGGCCGGGGTCAATGGCAACAAGCGCCATCACTACTCTTTGTGAGCCGCCTGCGGGAAGGGTAAAGTCATTGCTGGTAATAATGAACCTCCGGTCACCGGGTGTGTTGCCGGAACTGCATTCAGACCATTTGGAACTGTCAGACGGGTCTCCCGGGTATACGTAGTTTGTATTTGGCCCTGCGCCATAACCGGTTGTGGGGGTACCTGCCGCAGTGAAATCATCGGTTACATGCTGGCCGCTGAGAATTTGAGAACGTAAATAATAGTTGTATTGAGTGGAATCAGCAGGGTTGCCGATTACAGACATATCATTGTTATAATAAGTAAAACTGCCCGCGGGCACAAACGAAGTGCCTGTATCTCCCGGCAAAATGATCATCGTAACACCTGCCATAGGAATGCTGGAGCCATATACGGAATCGTAAGGAGTGCCATTGTACACGATGCCCATTCTGTGCACAGAATCAAACCCGATAAAATCGTCGAGGTAATAGCCGAGGTCCATATCAGCGAATTGCCCGATGCGGAAGTTGGTATAAGTGCGCGGCGAGCGGTTCACGATCGTGTATTCATAATAGATAACGTTGTCTATCAGCGTGCCCCGGTTATAACCATAAGCCATAGTATGTATCTCTACGCCTAATGGCATCCCCAGGGTGTCGTTATGTGCGGGTCCGTTATCGCTGAACACCAGCCACAATGCCTCATCGCCTTTTACATCGGGATATTCCCCGAGGAGCGGCTCATATATGCCGTTGCCGTTCAGGTCCACGAATGGTGCCATATCGTTGGTTATTGTCAGTGATGCTCCTGCATAGCCCTGGGCATATGTATTGCCTTTGCCCGGCCATTGCAATATAGGGGCGGGTGTATTGGTCGTTGTATGTGTAGCTGAATCCCTGAAGGCATTGATCTGCACCCTTGTTACTTTCC
>CAIJNJ010000328.1 GCA_903821975.1 uncultured Bacteroidota bacterium | reverse complement strand
GGGAAATCGACTGGCGCTAAAATTTGATTCCCCATTTCGACAATTGTTACATCAAGCCCAATCTCATGTAAGTTTTCAGCCATTTCAAGACCAATGAAGCCCCCACCAATAATTACAGCTTTCCCGCTCTTATTTTTTTGGACATAGCTCTTAATATAATCTGTATCGGTAACATTTCTTAGCGTAAATATACCTTCGCTTGTAATACCAGGAAGAGGCGGGCGAAGCGGTTCCGCACCGGGTGACAGCACCAATTTGTCATAGTGCTCTTCATAAATCCTCCCAGTAATTTGATCTTTCGCGGTGACTGTTTTACTTACAGGATTTATACCTGTAACCTCTGTCATAACTCTGACATCGATATTGAATCGTTGATTAAACGAGTTAGCTGTTTGGACAAATAACTTATTCCTATCCTTGATAACGTCACCAATATAATAAGGCAACCCACAATTAGCATAAGAGATATATTCCCCTTTCTCGAAAATTATAATTTCTGCGTGTTCATCCAGTCGTCTTAGCCTCGCTGCGGTACTGGCACCACCCGCTACTGCACCTACAATAATATATTTCATCCTATTCTGTTTTTTGCTCAACGATTACAAGGTCGGCATTTAGAGTTGTTGGCTTTATATCTTTAATCTAATTTTTGTGTTGCTCGATAATGCTCATTAAGTGGGTCGCAGGCACAACTCCCGATTGTCTCCACATTATCTGCCCATTCTTAAAAAGTATGAGGGTTGGAACTCCCGATATATTGTAGGCATTAGCAAGTTCAGGTGCATTATCTACGTCCACTTTTATAATAGTGGCACCATCCCCGATTGCCTCTTTTAGTTGTTTAAGTATAGGTGCCATCATCTTGCAAGGGCCACACCACTCTGCCGAAAAATCTACCAACACGGGTTTACTGTCATTTATTACTTCCGAAAATTTCTTAGTCTGCATGTCCTTATTTTAATTCTTCATACTCAATTACTTCGTCCTTCTTTATCTGGACTATGTCTTTATACTTCCTGATTGGAGGTGTGTAGCATCCTTGCGAGCCGCAACAACCAACATCCATAACCGCCTGGTAGAGGAAGAAAATACTAAATAACCCCGTTACCCAATCCTTATTCTGTATACCTGTTACGAGCAACATAATGCCAATGCCTGCTCTTACAATTCGCATCAGGTGCCAATTGGTGACTAACCTTTGTTTTAATATACTCATTTCTCAAATTTTTTAAGGCTGTACCAACTGCCAGCGTTATAAACTTCTTTAAACCCATTTGCAATCAGCATAGACTTGGCCGATCCGCTGCGCATTCCCGATGCACAGCAAGTGATCACGGGTTTGTCTTTCTTTAGCTTAGCCATCTGGCTGCTAAGTGTTGCAAGAGGAATATTCATTGAGCCCTTTATGTGGCCTCCGGCGTATTCGCCGGTTGTCCGTACATCAACTATCACGGCACCATTCGCGATAATTTCGCCGAGGTCTACTTTTGGACCTATTCCGAATAACTTTTTGATCTTTTCTATCATTGTTAGTTGTTTTTATAATAATTTACGTCTGTCCATGAGCCACCATTGATACAGGTAATACCTTGCTGGTGTAAGAATATTGTTGCCTGGTGGCTTCTCATGCCTGATGCACAGCACAACACGATCTGCCCCATTTTATTTAATTCGTCAAGATGCCGCGATATTTCATTGAGTGGCATATTAATGCTACCTGCCACATGCCCACCCATAAATTCTTGGGGTGACCTCACATCTACCACTACTGTCTTTTCCGATCTTAATATTTCTGATAGTTCTGCCATAACATTATTGTTTATTATTTCTTTTCATTTTTTAAACAGGCTGAAGAATATTATGCCCATAACTGATCCATACACCGAACTGTTGAGGGGTTTGGATGTAATCGGGCAGGTGCCAGATGCGCAACCTACTAAGCGCCAATAACACCATCCGGTAATCGCGCCAACTAACAGGCCTGTCACTTCCAGCTTATATTTTGATACCAACCTGATCATTTCTTGTTTGTTGTTTTAATGCCAAACAAAAGGTACAATGGGCACACCCCGACAAAGCTTGTTAAGATGAAAACAGCGGAGATGGCGAGCAGGATAATAGCTACGGTGCCACTAATAACATTGCCTAAATACAAGGCGATAATTGCAACAGCAATCAAAATGCGTATTACACGATCAGCAGTTCCGACGTTCTTTTTCATAAATTTTGGTTTTGATTTATGATATAAAGTTCGGACGGCGTTCGCATGTGGTTAGGAACATTTGTTCCCTAACCCGAAATAAGTTCTATAGTATTCCTGCCAAGCTTCACTACATTCTTTGATTCCATCGTGCGCAGCAGACGGCTGATGGCTTCTCTGTGGGTGTGTAATTCGTCTGCTATTTGTTGGTGCGTTATGAATAGAGCTGTTGAGCCTGCTGCTCTTGCACGTTCCTGCAGGTAGTGCAGAACTTGTTTGTCCATATTGCTGAATGCAATGAGATCGATCACTTCTATGAGTTCCGCAAAACGATTGCCGTAGGTACTGTTCACAAAGGTTTTCCATTCGGGAAATTTAAACCAGTCCTCAACAAGGTTTACCGGTATCTGCATTATCTCACTGTCTTCTTCGGCTATTGCTTTCGCCATGCTCTTTTTATGTGCCTGGCAACAATTAATGGCCATGGCGCAGGTTTGGCCTGGATAAAGGTGGTACAGGAATATTTCTTTTCCTTCATCATTCTGCCGCACTATGCGCAATACACCTTGCCTCACAATAGGCACAAAAAACACTTCATCTCCGGGCGACATAAGTATTGCATCTCTTCTTATTGATTTTACTCTTGCAAATCGTTTGATCTCATCTAATAACCCAGGATCGGTAAATAAATTAGTATCCATATAAATTTAATGACAACTGTGACTTCTTATGTATACAATAGGTATGGGCTTTAAGTTGCCTCATTCTATGACCGACAATAATTTATGGCAAAGGTACAACTTAAGTAATTTTTTAATGAAGTGTGGGGCACTTGATCATTGATCAGGTGCCCTACCTATAAGTATAGAGCAGTAAGAAGCAATGCAGACAAGGCTTTGAGAACTTTGCGATTGGGGTCGATATTGACCCTGCACTAAAACTTGCAGTAAAAGGCTGATTTTGCTCCCCAAAAGTATGAGATATGCGTGTTTTATTCTTTGTGTGTCGGC
>CAIJNJ010000327.1 GCA_903821975.1 uncultured Bacteroidota bacterium | reverse complement strand
GGCCCGCTTTACATCATACCTAAGCCTATGGACCCACGCCTGCTGGTAAGAGTATCTACCGCAGTGGCGAAAGCTGCGATGGACAGTGGTGTAGCTAAAAAACCAATTACAGATTGGGATGCTTACGAGGCGCAATTGAATGTGCGCCTAGGCTCCGATGATAACTTACTGAAGTATATCATTAATAAGGCGAAACAAAGTCCTAAACGGGTAGTGTTTGCTGAATCTGAGAATATTAAAATTCTGAAAGCAGCGCAAATCGCCAAAGACGAAGGCATTGCCATACCAATACTGCTAGGTAATAAGGCCAAGATCCGTGCGATGATAGCGGAAAATAACCTGCACCTTGAAGATGTGGAGATCATAGATCCAAAAGATGATTCGAGCGAAAAGAAGCGTTGTGAATACGGAGAGTTGTTTTTTGAGAAACGTAAACGCAGGGGATACAATTTGTATGAAGCAAAGAAAACAATGCGCGAACGTGTTTTCTTTGGCTGCATGATGGTGAATGGAGGTGAAGCGGATGCGATGATATCAGGCCTTACGCGCAAATATCCCGATACCATACGTCCTGCTTTGGAAATAATAGGCATGGCTGATGGCGCTAAGCGGGTAGCGGGCATGTACATCATGCTCACCAAAAAAGGACCACTGTTTTTTGCAGACACCACGCTTAATTTCAATCCTACTGAAGACGAGCTTATAGATATTACGATGTTAACTGCCGATGTAGTGGGTCGTTTCAATATCAAGCCACGCATCGCCATGTTGTCTTATTCCAACTTTGGTAGCAGTATATCCCCCGAAGCCGAACTGGTGCGCAATGCCGTAGCCCGCATAAAAGAAAAGCACCCGGATATGATAATAGACGGCGAGATACAGGCGGGTGTGGCCTTTAATAAAGATTTGCTGAAAGAAAATTATCCTTTCTCCGACCTTGTAAACGAGTCGCCCAATGTACTGATATTCCCAAACCTTGCTGCCGGTAACATTGCTTATCACTTGCTGCAGGAAGTAGGTGGGGCAGAAGCCGTTGGCCCTATTTTACTTGGGCTAAGAAAGCCGGTATATGTGTTGCAACTGGGCAGTTCTGTTAGGCAGATCGTCAATATCATCGCATTGTCGGTAGTGGAAGCGCAGGTGAAAGGGTAGGCTTTGCGTTAAAAAAATTGCACACAATTCTATGTTCAGGCACAAGGGTAAGGCGCGCACGTTCAGTCATAATTTCAGGTTGGCCGCCTTCCTGTCGTTCATAGCCGGTGTGGTAAATATATGCGGGGTATTGGCTTTAGGTGTGCTTACAACCAATGTAACCGGCCACTTCGCCTATTTTGCCGAAGCGGTAGTGAAGGAGCATAATTTTTCCGGGGTCTATTTCCTGTTTTACATCCTTGCTTTTCTCTTTGGCTCTTTTATTGCCAGCCTGCTTACCGAATATTTTTCGCATAAAGACAGCCATGCACCGCACAATGCAGCCATGTTTTTAGAGATACTGCTGTTGCTTATACTTGGGGTGTATGGCGATACATTTGTAAGAGATGGCATTAACATACCGTTGCTGGCATGCCTTTTACTTTTCGCTATGGGCCTTCAAAACTCCCTGGTAAGTAAAATATCAAAGTCTGCAGTGCGCACCACCCATCTCACAGGCCTGTTTACTGATCTTGGCATTGAGTTGTCACAATTATTTTTCTATAAAGAAGAAGGCCAGCGGAAACGTTTGTTAAGTAGCATTGGCCTGCGATGCGGGATCATTGCCTTTTTCTTTTTGGGTTGTGTAATAGGGGGTGTTTTATTCATAAGCATCAAATTTAAAGTGCTGATTATGGCGGCGGCAATACTTGTCATCGCCCTTGTTTATGACAATATCAGGCTGGGTTATTACCGTATAAGAAAGCGGTTACATACAGGAGACAAGCACGTATCATAACTCCTGAAAAGAAAAAAGCCCCGCTCCGGTTAAACCAAAGCGGGGCCAATTCCCAATTTTCAACTCCAATAATTATTTGAAATCACCTGCCTTCACAAAAGTGACCTTGTCTGTAGCGAGATATTTTTTAACTGCGGCATTGATCTGGGCTGGTGTTAATTTTTCCAACTTGTCATCTATGTCCTTATCCCAATACATCGTCCTGTTTATGTACAAATAGCTGTTGAGTGTGCTTGCCAGTTGTGCATCATCCGTACGGCCGTTCTCGCGGTATTGCACATATCCTGATTTCGCCTGCTTCAGCTCATCATCTTTAATGCCGTCTTTAAGCAGTTTATCCATTTCTTCTTTCCATGCAGATTCCAGTTTTGACTTATTGTCCGGATTGTAAATAGCATAAGACCCAAACCCACCCGATTCATCTTCTGCATCTACAGAAAGCCAGGAACCTACTCCATAGCTGATACCCTCTTTCTGGCGGATACGGCTTGCGAGGCGTGAATTGAGAAACCCGCCACCAAAAATGAAATTCGCCATTTTCATCATCGGAAAATCAGGATTGTCATCCTTCATTTTTATGTTCATACCGCACACCATCATTGCATTCTTCTTGTCCGGTGTTTTTATTTCTTTGTTCTGGGCCATTATGTCCATGTACTGCTGGGGCACACGTAAATATGCTGTTGGCGCTGTCCAGTTAGCAAGCATTTTATTTAATTTGTCTTTTACTACAGCATCGTCAAAGTCTCCTACGAATGTAGCTGTTGCATTAGCGCTGTTATAAAAATCGTTGTAGAAGCTTTTAACGTCTTTATGCGTTGCGTTTTTTATGTTTTCAGCTTCTTCGTCAACCGTCATTTGGTACGCAATATGTCCTTTTGGTCTCGGATACATAATATGGCTGAACTCCCTGAAGGCAATGCTTTGCGGCTCTGAACGCTCCTGGTCCAGTGAGCTGGTGTTTTCATTTTTAAGTGTCGTGAATTCATCTTCGGGAAAAGAAGGCTGGCGCAGTATTTCATAAACAATATCAAGTGTTGCAGCTAAATTCGGCCTTGTGGACTTAATAACGATGTTAACCATCTGCTGGTAACCGTATACATACACGCTCGATGACAATTTATCCAATGCCTCATTGATCTGTGCCATTGTTTTGTCTTTAGTACCTCTTTTCAGCATGCCTGCAGTGAGGCTGGCAATAGTGGCTTTATTCTCCAGGCTCTTCTCATCGCCCAGGCGCAGAGTGATCGTGGCATCTACTGTGTTACCGCGTGTTGTTTTTTGAAGCAGTGCATATTTTGCGCCGCCCGGTATACTGCCACGCTGTGTGCGTTTTTCAATATTGGCAGGAGACGGGTCAAAAGCCTCAGCCTTCGCAAGCGCTTCTTTTCCCTTGTAGCCCTTCACCAGTGCTTCCACATCAGGAGCGGGCGGCACTGTTGTGCGCACAGGGTCTGTTGTAGGTATGAATTCACCTGTAGTGCGGTTTGATGTTATCAGGTACTTCTTAATTATGCGGTTCACATCATCAGGTGTAACTTTTGTAAGATAGTCGCGGTACAGGAAAATGAGGCGCCAGTCACCCTGGGCTATGTATTCACTCAATGTAAGGCCAATATTTTCTGTATTACGATAGGTCTCTTCATAATCCTTCATCAGTTTATTCTTCGCCTTGTCTACCTCTTCGGCAGTAACGGGCTTTGTGGTCAGCTCATCTATTGTGCCCAGCATCGTTTCCTTTGCTTTGTCCAGCGATTTATCTTTCAGTACATCTGCGTAAATGAATAAAAAGCCAGGGTCTTTCAGCGCTGCATCCCAACTCCATACATTGGTTGCTTTTTCGCTCTTTATCATGCTCTGGTACAGGCGGCCATTCGGTTGGTTGGTCAGCACTTCATTCAGTACATCAAATGCAGGATAGTCAGCGTCTGAGCCGGCAACTATATGGTATGCTACTGCCACGCCCTGCACATCGCCCACCCTGTTCAGGGTTACGCTGCGCTCTCCGTCTTGTGCAGGTTCCATGGTATAGGTTGGGTCTATTACACGCGTAGGTTTTGGTATAGATCCAAAATATTTAACGATCAGCGCCAGTGTTTTCTGGTCATCTATTTTTCCTGCTACCAGCAACACGGCATTATCGGGCTGGTAATATTTTTTGTAGAATGCCTGCAGGTTCTTTATAGGAACACGTTCTATATCTTCTTTAGAGCCGATAGTTGCCTTTCCGTAATTATGCCACAGATATGCTGTGGAAAGTACACGCTCCATCAGCACATTTGATGGCCTGTTCTCACCCGATTCGAATTCATTTCTTACAACACTGAATTCACTCTTCAGGTCCTTATCTGCAATGAAAGAGTTGATCATCCTGTCCGCCTCAAGGCTAAGGCCCCAGTTCAGGTTTTCATCGGTAGCAGAGAATGTTTCAAAATAGTTGGTACGATCATATGATGTGGTGCCATTGGGGTTTGCACCGTGGGCAGTTAGTTCATCAGGTACTTTAGGGTGGCCTTTCGATCCCTTGAACATCATATGTTCAAGCAGGTGGGCCATGCCTGTTTCTCCATAACCTTCCATACGTGAGCCCACAAGGTAGGTAATGTTCACGGTAATTGTTGGTTTTGAAGGGTCGGGGAAAAGCAGCACCTTCAGGCCGTTTGGCAAGAGGTATTCGGAAATACCTTCCACTTCCGTAACTTTTACGGCGCCGGAGGCCGGTTTTGCAGCAGTCGTTTTTTGCTGTGCCATAACATTGCCGCACGCAAATGCCAGCAACAGGAGTAGTAAACCCCGGAAATACTTCTTGAATTTCATACAGATTATTTTAATGATGAAAAAATGGAGGAGTATCAAAAATAATAAAATATCTGGCTTCTTGTATGCGATTGCCCCATAATTTAGACTTTAACGTTTCAGGAGTAAACCGGAATTTGTTATACTTTCATCCCGGATACTAATTCCACTTTCAATAAATGAAAATCGCCATTATCGGGGCCGGAGCAGCGGGTTGTTTTGCTGCAGCCAATATTCCATACCGCAGCGGTGTGGAAGTGGCTGTATATGAAAAGACAGGGAAGGCTTTGCAGAAGGTAAAAGCATCCGGTGGCGGCAGGTGTAATGTCACACATGAATGTTTTGATATCCCGGAGCTGGTCATGCGATACCCTAGAGGTAAGCAACTCCTGAGAAAATCTCTTTATCGATTCGGCCCGCAGCAGACGATTGACTGGTTTGAACAAAGGGGAGTGAAACTAAAAACAGAGCCGGACGGCAGGATGTTTCCCATCACAGATGACTCGCAAACGATCATTGATTGCATCTGGCAGCAAATGATGCAGCATAAGGTGCAGGTATATTATCATAAAGGAGTTTCAAAAATTGAGCGTTCGCCATTGGGCGGGTTTGTGCTCCATTTTTCAGATACTTCAGTGGCTGCTGCCGATCTTGTTTTAATTACTTCCGGGGGATTCCCTAAGGCGGAGCAATATAAGTGGATAGAGGCGCTCGGCCATACTATACAAACTCCTGTACCATCCCTGTTTACGTTTAATATGCCAAAGCACCCCATTACTGAATTGATGGGGGTGAGTGTGCCGGAGGTGACCATAAAGATCGCAGGAACTAAAATTGTCCAGCAGGGCGCATTGCTTATCACGCATTGGGGTATGAGTGGCCCCGCTGTTCTAAAAACATCCGCTATTGCTGCACGCGAGCTCGCGGAGCGTAATTACGAATTCCAGGTAATAATAAACTGGCTCAATGATGTAACGGACACAGACTTGAGGGAACTGATAGCTCAGTTGCGTAAAGATCAGGGTAAGCAACTGGTACAAAATAAAAACCCATTCAACCTGCCAAGGAGGTTATGGGAATACCAGTTGGTGCAGTGCAGTATAAAAGACGATACGCGCTGGGGAGAACTACCTGCCGCTGCACAAAATAAGTTAATGGAGCATTTGCTTCGCGATACCTACAGTGTAAAAGGAAAGACCACCTTTAAAGAAGAGTTTGTAACATGCGGCGGCGTGAACCTTTCCGAGGTCGATCCGCAGACAATGCAGAGCAGGCTTGTACCGGGGTTATTCTTTGCCGGAGAGATACTTGATGCCGACGGTATAACCGGCGGCTATAATTTCCAGCATGCGTGGAGCAGTTCATGGATTGCAGCACAAAGTATGGCATCACGACAGGCGCTGTAATACGCAGGTATTTTGATAAAAAGTTATTTTTTGACTTTTGAATTTTTACTTTTGAATTAATTATGAAAATAGCGCTCATTGGGTATGGTAAAATGGGGTATGCAATAGAGCAGGCGGCTTTAAAACGTGGGCACGAGGTAGTGCTTCGTATTACCTCTGCAAATAAACAGGAGATGGATGCTGCTCACCTCGGGCAGGCTGATGTAGCTATAGAATTCACCTCACCCCAGACAGCGAAAGAAAATGTACTGAAATGTCTTTCGGCCGGGATAAATGTAATAAGCGGGACTACAGGATGGAATGCGCAACTAGGTGAAGCGGAAATAGAAGCGCGCAGCAAAGGGGTTGCTTTTATGCACGCCTCTAATTTCAGCGTAGGCGTCAATATTTTTTTTGAGGTCAATAAGTTGCTCGCATCCCTGATGAAAGGGCATGATGAGTATGCCGTTTCCATAGAAGAGACACACCACACACAGAAAAAGGATGCGCCCAGCGGCACTGCTATCACTCTTGCTGAACAAATATTGCAAAACCTCGATCACAAAAAAGAATGGGTATTGAATGAGACCAATGACGATAATGCTATTCCCATCGTAGCCCACAGGGTAGAGAATGTTCCCGGTACGCACAAGGTGACCTATTCAAGTGCGATCGACGACATAGAGATCATGCATACCGCGCACAGTCGCGATGGCTTCGCGCTTGGTGCAGTATTGGCTGCCGAATATATCAATGGTAAAAAGGGTGTTTTTTCCATGAAAGACGTTTTATTTAATAAGTAATTACATTTGAGGTACATAAAATCATTCTTATGAAATCAGTATTGTCGGTTATTGCTGTTGTTTCCATGTGTATGTTATTTTCCTGCAGCGAAGAGGCTGTTGATGCGAAATCAAGGGTGGTACAAGACAGCCTGGTTAATGTACTCCCGCAATGGCAGGCATTAAAAATAAAAATAGGCGACAATAACACCACTATGCTCATTGTTGTAGGCGATGCAACATTTTATAAGGCTTCTCCGGAAGAAAAGAGCAAGAAGGCGGTGGAACTAGGCGAAATGATCCTGCGCATCTTTGGGAAGGGTAATTACCTCGAAAAGGGCAATCTTATCGTTACGGCCGATATTCATAATACATCCGAGGCTCCGGCTGATGGTATAAGTGTGCCGATCGATTTTGAAGTGTTGAAGAAATCGGCTGGGAAGTAGGCCAAACTATTTTTAGCTAAACCCAAGATTTTACCCGGATCTTACGTCTATAATATATAGCTGTGATGCTGAGGTCAGCTATAGCCGCTTTTTTTATCATATAAATACATTTTCATTACAGGAGTGCGTAGTATGGGCATGTAAATCACTTATTTGTAGGTTCATCCTGATAAAGTTTATTTTATATGATTAAACAAATTATATAGGAATTGTATAGCGTGCTATACAAAAGTTGAGTTGAATTGATTAAGTTTGCCAATTATAGTTTTTAAGAATTACCAGCCCTTTTCTGAATGGATAGCGGCAATAAAAAATAAAAAACAGATAACATGAGAAAAAGTTTTTACTTATCAGGCTTGATTGCATTTTGCTTCATTTTGTTCTCAGTTGCAGTTAAGGCTACTACTACAACCCCGGGTGCTCCTGCTATTACCTCAAACCCGCGTGATACTGCGGTTTGTAATGGTTCTGCTGTATGGTTTGCCGTAAAAGCAAACGATACACTTGGCGGCGACACTATGACCATTCATTACACATGGGAAGTATCTACCGATGGTGGGTCTACCTGGGATACTGTTCATAACACAGGCGTTTATTCGCATGCGACAACCGATACACTCAAGATATCTTTTGCTGCCCATTCTATGAATGGATATATGTACATGTGCGGCGCTACCAACGATAGCGGCACCACATGGTCTGATGCGGCAAACCTGCGTGTAGACACTTTATTTGCAGGAACTATCAGCGGCACTACATCAGTTTGTGTGGGCAGCACTACCTCGCTTGCTTCTTCTGTTACCGGTGGTACATGGAGCAATGTGAACCATGCTATTGACACGGTAGATAATGCAGGTAATGTATACGGCATCATGCACGGATTTGATACTGTGAAATACAGGTTCACAGACCTTTGCGGCACAGCTACTTCATGGGCTGTTGTACGCGTGGATACAGTTGTTTCCAACTTCCCGATCACAGGGCCAACTACAACTTGTGTGGGCAACATCATAGACCTCATGAACGTGAACGTTTTAGGTGACTGGACCTGGGTAGGCAGCAATGGAACTGCACTGGTAAATCATGCAGGTATGGTTGAAGGGCTTACTTATGGTATAGATACAGTGACCTACACTTTCACAAATGCTTGTAATTCAGTTGATACATTTATTACAATACAGATCGATACTGTTCTGGCACATGGTGTTATCTCCGGCCCTAACGAACTTTGTGCCGGATCATGGATCCATTTGACAGAAACCAATGGCGGTGGCGAATGGTTGAGCAGCAACTCTTCTGTGGCTATCACCGATATGTCTGGCAATGTTACCGGCGTATCACAGGGCGTGGCTGTAATCTCTTATTACTTATCTAATGGCTGCGGCGTAAGCACTGCAATGGATACGATCCATGTATACCAGCCAGCTGATGAGATCACCGGCCTTGATAGTGTAGGTCTTACGTTACACCGCACATTATTTGATTCTACTATAGGCGGTGTTTGGTCTTCAAGTGATACACTGGTTGTAAGGATAGACAGCGCTACCGGTATAACTACAGGCATAGCTACAGGTACTGCTATCATCACTTACTCGGTTACCAACCTTTGCGGCACCAGCATGGCTACTCTGTTAATGCATGTAGGCCCTCACCCATCTGCAGGGGCTATTTTCGGAAAAGATTCAGTGTGTATCGGTCATACAATAACCTTGTCTGATACACTGGTAGAAGGTGGTGTATGGAGAAGCGCTAACGATACCATTGCTACAGTTGATCCTTCATCAGGCCTCGTTACCGGTATTGCTTATGGTGTAGCGCATATTTCTTACACATTTACTAATGGCTTTGGTTCTACATCACTGGTAACTGCGGTATTTGTTAACCGCCCTCCACATGACAGCCTTTCTGTTCCAAACATCTTTGCACTCAGCGGTACTTATACATTCCTTGGTTACCCAACAGGCGGCACATGGCATACCAGCAATACGCACGTAGGTAACTTTATTGGTACGCCGGGCTTCTTTGTTATCTATGCCAGCGGCACCGATACCATCACCTACTCTGTGACCAATGCATGCGGCACTACTGATACTTCGTTCATCATCAACGTTCCGTTCATTGCGGGCGTAAATGAGGTTGCAAACCCTGTAGCTTTACTGAATGTATATCCTAACCCATCTGAAGGTGATTTCACCATCAACCTGTCTTCTTCTGTTACAGAGCAGGCCCAGGTAACGATCACTAACATGGTAGGCGAAAAAGTGAAAGAAGCATCGATCACCACTAACCAGGCATCAGTATTAAAGCTGGATGCCCCGGATGGTATCTACTTCCTTACTGCCACTACACCGGGCGGAAAGACCACGGCTAAGATCACGATCACGAAATAGGATTAGTTTAAATATTTTGGAAAGGCTGCCATAAGGTGGCCTTTCTCTTTTTTATCAATTCCCGAGGTTAAAAATGGTTAACCCTACGCCCGGATACGCTAAATTGGCGAATAAGGTATATTTTTGCGATGCAAATCAAAAACATAGCATACACATGAGTATCATCACAGATATTGTTGCCTGCCAGGTATTAGACAGCCGTGGTAATCCTACCGTAGAGGTAGATGTTCATACGAATGAAGGTTTTATGGGCCGTGCTGCCGTGCCTAGCGGCGCCAGCACAGGCAAGCATGAAGCCATGGAACTGAGGGACGGTGATAAGAAAAGATACCAGGGCAAGGGTGTGCTGAAAGCGATAAGCAATGTAAATGATGTAATAGCCGAAGACCTGTATGGCTGGGACGTAACAGACCAGTGCGGGCTGGACAAGGCAATGATAGACATAGACGGCACACCTAATAAAAGCAAGCTGGGCGCCAACGCCATACTGGCGGTGAGCATGGCTGCGGCAAAAGCTGCAGCGCAAACTGTGGGCCTGCCATTATACCGCTACATAGGCGGGGCAAATGCTAAGACGCTGCCTGTGCCGATGATGAACATACTGAATGGCGGTGCGCATGCGGATAACAAAATAGACTTCCAGGAGTTTATGGTGGTGCCGGTGGGCGCGGCTACCTTCAGCGAAGGGCTGCGCTGGGGCGTGGAGATATTTCACTGCCTGAAAACGGTGCTGAAAGAAAAAGGATACAGCACAAACGTAGGTGATGAAGGTGGTTTTGCGCCAAACATACAGAGCAATGAAGAAGCGATAGAAACCGTGCTGAAGGCGATAGAAAAAGCGGGTTACAAGCCCGGCCTGCAGGTGAGCATTGCCATGGACGCGGCCAACAGCGAACTGTGGAATGACAAGGACAAAAAATACCATTTCCATAAAAGTGACGGCAAAAAAATGAGCAGTGATGAGCTGGTGGAGTACTGGGTGAAATGGTGCAAAAAATACCCGATAGTAAGTGTGGAAGACGGTATGGCAGAAGACGACTGGAAGGGCTGGAAGAAGCTGACAGAGGCATTAGGTAACAAGGTGCAGCTGGTAGGTGACGATCTGTTTGTAACCAACGTAACCCGGCTGGAAAGAGGGATAAAGGAAAATATTGCCAATGGGCTGCTGGTGAAAGTGAACCAGATAGGTACGCTTACAGAAACTATAGAAGCCGTAACAATGGCACAGCACAATGGCTACAACACCATTATGAGCCATCGCAGCGGTGAAACGGAAGATGCCACGATTGCTGACCTTGCTGTGGCGCTTAATTGCGGCCAGATAAAGACAGGATCGGCAAGCCGCAGCGACCGTATGGCCAAGTACAACCAACTGTTGAGGATAGAGCAGGAACTGAATGGCAATGCATATTATCCCGGTAAGGCGTTGAAGTTTGGGAAGTAAGTTGATAGGTTGATAGGTTGATAGGTTGATAGGTTAATAGGTTGATAGGTTCCCTTCGACTTCGCTCAGGATGATAGTAGGTTAATTAGTTGAGAAGAGATATGTTGATATGTTGAAAAGTTGGGGATCGGTGGTTTTGGGTATTGTGTAATTTTAGTTTGAAGATAAATTGCGTCTTTTTGATGAAAAAGGTACTGAAGGTTATTACCAATAAATACTTTGTTGCCACACTTATGTTTGTGTTGTGGACAGTGTTTTTTGACCAGAATGACTGGATAACCATGCACCAGCGCCAGAAAGAACTGAACGGGGTAAAGGACAACATCAAATACCTGAATACCGAGATCGCCCGCATGAATAACGAACGCAACGACCTGCTTACCAACAATAGCAAACTGGAGCAATACGCCCGCGAGCACTACCGCATGAAGCACGAAGGAGAGGATGTGTATGTGATAGAGAAATAGGTTGTGAATGGCTTAATAGCAGAATAGCTTAATGGCTCAATGCAGCAATTGATATTATAGAAAGACCACTCTTGCGAGTGGTTTTTTTGTTATTTGTATGTAGTGGTTGCACTCGAATCTCGCCACCATAGCATTTTATTATGTGCTGATAAAAAGAAATTGTCGGAAAGCTGATCGTGGTATGTGCTCTTTTTCACAAATAGTACTCACCTTTGGCCTTTATATTTTTATCTGAATGATCACAGTAATATCCGGTACTAACCGCGCAGACAGCATGACGCTGAAGACGGCTAATCTTTATTACAAACTATTGTCTGAACACACGGCTGATGTGAAGCTGTTGTCGCTGGAGCAAAAACAAGTATGGGAGCGGGGCAAAGAAATGCTGGCGCTGGAAAAAGAATACCTCATACCGGCAGAGAAATTCCTGCTCATCATGCCCGAGTATAATGCCAGTTTCCCGGGCGTACTGAAACTGATGATAGATAACAGCGACGTGAAAAAATGCTGGTGGTATAAAAAGGCTGCACTGGTGGGCGTCTCTGATGGCAGAGCCGGCAACCTGCGTGGGTTGGAACACATGACCTCTATACTGCACTATCTGAAAGTGAATGTGCTGTATAACAAGGTGTTGCTCTCTCGCATCAATGAAGAGATAAATAATGAAGGCGCTTTGCTTAAACCCGAGACGGAGGTTATGATAAAGCACCAGGTAGAAGAATTTTTAAAGTTTTAAAACAGGCTTATGAAGCTTAGGTTAGTTATCATTCTCAGTATTATAGGATTGGCGGAGTACTATAGCTTTATTGTGGTGCGGTCCGCAGTGCGCAATATGCCATCGCCATGGCGCATAACGCTCACAACGCTATACCTGGTGCTCACTACTATGAGCTGGATGGGTTTCATCCTCTTCCGGCAGATAAACTGGGCTACAGTACCGCACCTGCTGCGCAATGTATATATCGCTTTCGTACTTGGCTTTACGGTGGGTAAGATATTGATACTGCTGGTAATGCTGGTAGATGATATCCGCAGGCTGGTTACATGGCTCATAACATCAATAGCATACAACAATTCCGGCGCTGCAGACGGTGGTACGCCTATTGACCGGTCATTGTTTCTGAAACAGACTGCACTTGTACTTGGTGGCCTTTCGTTAGCAGGGTTTACATATGGCATCCGCAACCGCTATAGCTACCGCGTGCGAAAGATAAAACTGAATTCAGATTTATTGCCTGCGGGGTTCAAAGGGTTGAAGATCGTGCAGGTATCTGATATACATACCGGCAGCTTTGACAATCATGCCGCGGTGGCACATGGTATACAGCGGGTCATGGACCAGAAAGCGGATATCATCTTGTTTACCGGCGATCTCGTGAATAACCATTCGGAAGAAGTGGACGCAAAATACCAGGAGATATTTTCAAGGTTGAAGGCGCCCATGGGTGTATACTCTACACTAGGCAACCATGATTATGGCGACTACGTGGAATGGCCATCAAAGCAGGCAAAGATCGACAACCTGGACAAGCTGAAAGGGATACACGCGTCTATGGGCTGGCGCCTGCTGATGAATGAGCATGTGATACTGGAGCGTGGTGGCGATAAAATAGCGCTGATCGGCATTGAGAACTGGAGCGCAAAGGCCAACTTCCCAAAGTATGGCGATATGCGCAAAGCTTATGACGGCCTTAAAGAAAAGAACATCCCGTTCAAGATACTGATGTCGCACGATCCGTCGCACTGGCATGCGCAGGTGATACCGGAATACAACGATGTTAACCTAACCCTCAGCGGTCATACACATGGTATGCAGTTTGGTGTGGACACGAAATTCTTTAAATGGAGCCCGGTACAGTATATGTATAACGAATGGGCAGGTCTTTACACCGAAGGACAACAACACCTTTATGTGAACCGTGGCTTTGGTTTCCTTGGTTATCCCGGCAGGCTGGGTGTAATGCCGGAGATCACGGTTTTTGAGCTGGGATAGGGTTTTTACTCTATTTTCAACAATTATGCTAAATTTGCATCATGCGAGCCGCTACCATAAATAAAGCATACATATTCGAAAGCTTAAAATTGCATCGCAATGAAATAAAGGCTTTCGGAGTGCATTCACTTGGTCTCTTCGGATCGTTTGTAAAAGGTACTGCCGGTGAAAATAGTGACATTGATCTGTTGGTGTCATTTGAGCCTCAACGTAAGACTTACGACAACTTTATGGAATTGTCTTTCTTCCTGGAGCATTTGTTTAACAGGAAGATAGAGTTGGTCACTCCTCAGTCACTCAATAAACATATCGGCCCACACATTTTAAAAGAAGTGGAGAATGTTGGCATCTGATCTTGAGTTGTTAAGGCATATTCTTGATGAAATAAATTTTGTGCTTGATACCGTTAAAGGTAAAGACAGTAACGAGGTATTGAATAACGGGATATTGTTTCGGGCTATTGTAAGAAGTATTGAGATAATAGGGGAGGCGTCAAAGAAGATAAGTGAGGAATTTAAAGCCGCAAATCCGGATATCGAGTGGAAGAAAATGGGCCGTACCCGGGATGTACTTATCCATGTTTATTTTGCCGTTGATAATGAAATTATCTGGGATATAGTCACCGAAAAATTACCACCTCTTCAACGATATATTTCCAACCTGGTTTAAAGGTCATTTGTTTATATTCCTTTCTGAATAAAAAATATCTCCGGGTAGTTTGTGGAATTAATAAGATAGCAGTGTCTTATTAATAAACACACTATCATGGAACCTAAAGCGCTATTGAATGCCGACTATCTCGACATCATCTTCGACAACAGGAATAAAATTTATGGCGGCTATGAGCTGCGCAGGAATTATAACCGCCGGCTGAAAAAAGCGGCAGGCTTTGTAGTTCTTGGTGTCGCGGCAATACTTAGTTTTTCATTTATCGCAGTACACCGTGCAGAAACAGTAACAAAGCCGCACATTACGCCAACGGTTATAACAGATGTGACTATTGTAAAACCTCCTGTTGTGCCTAAGATTACACCGCCCGTTACTCCGCCGCCTCCGGCACCACATTTAAGAACAGACTTATTTACCGTACCTGATATTGTAGAAGATACCAAAGTGCCTGACGATAAAATAATGACGCCGAACAAAAGCCTGCATGATACGCAACCCGGACCGGGTAATTTGACAGGTGATTCACTGGATATAACACCTGTTATCGGAAGCGGCAAAAAAACAGGTATAGTTAGCACTGAAAATACAGACAAACCAAGGATATGGGTAGAGCAGATGCCTCAATTTATAGGTGACATGAATGCGTATATAGCCGCTCATCTTCATTATCCGGAACTGGCAAGAAGCGCGGGTATAGATGGCAAAGTGCTGGTGGAATTTGTGGTGAACGAAGACGGCTCTGTGAGCAATGCAAAGATATTGACGAGCATAGGTGGTGGCTGTGATGAAGAAGCCCTGCGCATGGTAAGCAGCATGCCGCATTGGAAACCCGGTAAACAAAACGGTATGCCCGTAAAAGTGCTTTTTACCTTGCCAATCCGGTTTGTATTGAATTAAACAATATTGGACTAAGAAGAATATATTAGGGCTTTTGCCCCTGCATTAAACTTACAGACAAATTACTTAGGTTTGCAGGCTCAAATACATAAAATGCAGCAATCCGTATTAGAACAAATGCAGACAATGGGTCATGAGCAGGTGGTTTTTTGCCAGGATCCTCATACAGGCCTTAATGCTATAATAGCGATACATAACACCACGCTTGGGCCTTCACTTGGTGGCACCCGTTTGTGGAATTATAACAACCATGAAGATGCACTTGTAGATGCACTGCGCCTGAGCCGTGGTATGACGTATAAATCTGCGATCAGCGGGCTGAACCTCGGTGGTGGTAAGGCTGTACTTATAGGCGATGCTGCAAAACTGAAAAATGAAGCATATTGGCGCAGGTATG
>CAIJNJ010000326.1 GCA_903821975.1 uncultured Bacteroidota bacterium | reverse complement strand
GACAACATTGCGCTGGAAATCTACACGGACGAAGCAGGGTCGTCGCACAAGAGCTGGTATACCCACGGCGCCGATGTCGACGAACATCTGGCGGTGGAGCGTGGCGGTCAACACTATTTTTACCATGCGGACGGCCTGGGGAGCATCACCGCGATAACCGACAGCACGAAGAATGTGGTGCAGAGTTACGCCTATGAAAGTTTCGGGATGCTGCATCCGTCAACCGATTTCAGGAACAGTTACACCTACACGGGGAGGGAATGGGACAGTGAGGCCGGGTTGTACTACTACCGGGCGAGGTATTATGATGCAGTTGATGGGAGATTTATCTCAAAAGACCCGTTGGGGATATGGAGCAATAATCAAAATAATCCATATATTAATGTAGAAGATAATGCGGTCAATTATACAGATCCATTTGGATTATTCAGATATTACAAAAATTGGGGTGGTCCGGATTGGACTGGTGGACTGCACACATCATGGGATAACATCCCACGAGAGCAAAGAAAATACTTATATCCTCCTGCTGATACTCAGGACGCAGCATATATGACACATGATATACATTATGGTGAAACCAGGTTTAAATGCAAACTAAGTGAACAATGGCTAGAATTCAACCAAGCTGATGCTGAATTAATCAGCAACTTAATGCAATTACCATTTTCTAGGAATGCAAATTTTGAAGTTCATAGAATGTTTGCTATACCAACTTTTCTAATGCAAATAACATTACGTAGTTTAGGTGTTGCTTTACCAGAAGTGTATAGGGGAATTAAAAAATCAGTTTGGCAATAAGTCTTTCATTGTTAAAAGCAAAACTTTTGCAATTGCATTTTGTTAATATTATTGCATGCCATTGGAGACTTAATGCCGACCATCAGGCATATCCATACGGGAAAGGCGCGGACAAAACAGCCTGACTACTTAGGCAGGCGTGTCTCTTGGTCAACAAACACCTAACAGGACATATCATGCTAATGCTAATAAAGTCACTATCAATAACATCAGGATCAATATTCACTTCTATTGTCTCAGTAATTATCATAGTCATTATTATATATTATTTCGATCGATTCAAACTAACATTAGCCGTCGCCATACCATTTGCTACTTCAAATATTTTATATTGGCTGCCTGTCTGCTTTGGTTCTAATTACGAAGAATATTTTGCATGGGCGCCTGTTTTTATACTGACATGGTTTACAACAGGTACAATTACTTCATTCATAACTATTCACATTGCTCACAGGTTGAAAATATAAAAATACATGAATTTCACAAATGACAACAAAAAACATGCTCAAGCACTTATGCATGGCTTGAATCTAACTATATTCAACAAAAAATTGTATCGCGAGTAATTTGGCTATGTTCGACTCACTTAATAATGATTACTTCCCAATATGCTTAATTGTTGTGGTAATTGCGTGGTATGTCGCCATGCTACGTAATGGTGTTATCCGTATCGGTTTAGCGGGTATAATCCCTATAATTATTTCTAGTGGTTGGTTTTTTGTTCCACGAATTGGCAAATTATTCACTCCACTTCGAATCGGCGAAGATCCTTGGGTGTCATGGGGGATTGTGGCGTCGGCAGCATGGTCACTTGTCGCGGTACCTTTAAGTGTGACCGCCGTAGTGGCGTTTTCCTGGATACAGCGACGTAACAAAGGATCGAAAAATAGGCTATAAAGAATTGACATTTAAATTAATACCGAAAGAATATAAAGCGGCGATGCTCCCGCGATCTGTATGCTCTCTACGTAGATAAAAGGAGACGTATCATGAGAAGAGCCGGCGACTATGTGGTGTCCTTGATTGGCTTGGTACTCTTGTTCCTGCTCT
>CAIJNJ010000325.1 GCA_903821975.1 uncultured Bacteroidota bacterium | reverse complement strand
GGTTTCTTTGGTTTCCTTTTTTTTGCTTTTGTCTGCAGGCTTTTTATCTTCTTTCTTTTCTTCATTTTCCTTTACCTGCTCTTCATCATTTTCTTTTGCCAGTGGTGAGATGGTACTGTTTTGAAGGGTTACAACGTAAATGGATTGATGAAGTCTGTAGTCAATACTCGACTGGTCGAACCAGTTGATCACCGGCCCCGCATCGGTAGACGCTAGAAAATAAAGGTATTTGCCATCGCGTGAGATCGCAGGCTCTGAAGCATCACTCAAACCATCGGTGATAGGATATGATTTTTGCTGATCCACTGAATACAGAAACACACGCTTGAATTGTGTAGACGTAACTTTTGTATAGGCAATCCATTTAGCATCTGCAGACCAGTCGCTAAAAATATTTCGTGAGTCACCGGGAGTATAAATCTCATCTGCATCAATCTTTTGTATTTTTTCTGTTGCCAGGTCAAGTATATATAAAGCTCTGCCGTTATCTGCATAAACAATCTTCTTACTGTCGGGCGACCATTTGGGTGTTGTATAAAAGCCACTGCCTTTTACAGTAATAATTTTATTGTTGCCTTTACCGTCCTGTGGTTGAATGTATAAACGATACTCGCCACCGCCATCTGAAAAATAAGCAATAGATTTTCCGTCGGGCGACCAGGAAGGTGTTTTTTCATGAATGCCTGTTGTACCCGTGATATTTCGGTAATCG
Organism: uncultured Bacteroidota bacterium; assembly: GCA_903821975.1. Lineage (GTDB taxonomy): Bacteria > Bacteroidota > Bacteroidia > Chitinophagales > Chitinophagaceae > Nemorincola. The sequence goes on along the minus strand of CAIJNJ010000325.1, from coordinate 1,079 downwards.
CCTTTTTCAGCGGGTACAGTTACAATTTCTCCGCGTACATCAAACACAGCACGGGCCCCGGAAGGGGATATATCTGCTGAACGTATGTATTTACCGCCTTTTACATAACGCGGCCTAAGCTCCAGCAAATCTGCTGCTATACCAACGGTTAGTTTTTTTTCAGTAGAACTGGCCGGGTCATATATATGCAGGTAACCGGCTTGTTCAAAGATTATTTTACCATTGCCGAATGTTGCATTGAGTACCGGAAAATCAGTAAATGAAGTAAGCTGGCTGATTTGCCTGGAGTTGATGTTGTATGAAAAAAGATTGAACTCGCCATTGCGGTCGCTTCTGAAATAAATGGTACTGCCATTCCACTGTGGTTGTACATCATTGCTTCCACTATTGGGTTGTGGTATTTTGATGATGCTTTTATCTGTAAAAGAATATTGCCAGATACGGGATATACCACCACCCCTGTAACGCTTCCATTGTTTGAACTGGTCGGGTGTTGGATTGTATGCCATTGATTTGCCATCCGGCGAATAGCTTGCCCAATAGGCATTTGGCAATTCCAGCTGCGTAGCGGGTCCGCCCGTAACAGGTACTGTAAATAACTGGAAGTATCTGTTTGTAAATAAATGGCGCTGTGATATGAAGAGAACCGACTTACCATCAGTTGTAAAACCACGAACAAAATCGTTGGATGGATGCGAGGTAAGCCTTTTGGGAACACCACCTTCAACGGGAATAATGTATACATCAGTGTTACCATCGTACTGTGCATTAAAGGCAATCAATTTGCCATCCGGCGAAAACACCGGGTTAGATTCAATGCCTTCATCAACCGTTAAACGCCGGGGTTGCGAGCCATCTTCATTGGCTATCCAAAGGTCTTCTCCATAAATAAAGGCAATATGCCCTGCACTGATGGCAGGCTGAAACAACATACGTGTATCCTTTGTATTAATGCCACCAGGCATTGCATAAGCAGCAGCTGTAAAAAGAGTGAGTGTAAATGCTGCAATAACATACGATCTTTTCATATTAGTAAGAATTTGTGATGATGTTTAGCCTGAACAATATTGGCAGATGAG
>CAIJNJ010000324.1 GCA_903821975.1 uncultured Bacteroidota bacterium | reverse complement strand
TAAATACTCACAATAGTGTTTCCTGTCTTCAGCATCTCAAATAAATTTTATTGCACAAAAATACTGAAATATGCACTTCAACCTGATTGTTTATACCAATACACATAAAGGCTGTGTCAATAATGTTTCTTTTCACATTTTGTTGGCGGCAGGTGGTTTGGTTTTTATTCCTCTATACCGAATCCGAATAAAAACGGATGCGTGAAATATGAAAAAGTTATTATTGATAGGCGTTTTTCTATCGTTTTGCTTTAGCTCATGTATCGTAGAAGAACCGCATCACTATCATCACTGGCATCACCATCACGATTGGGATGGCCATTATTACCGTTAAAGCCTTGTTTTATGAAAAAGATACTGTTAATAGGATTGTTGATATGCAGTACCAATCTACATGCCCAGATACGCCGGGATACTGTTACACAGGCGCAACCGCCTGTTAATAACCCGTACCAACTCCCGAATTATTACCAGAATAATTCTATTTACAATAATAACAGTATGCAAAACAACCACCCTCCTGACCCTCACGCCGGCCCTTATACCGGCAATGCTGATTATGCAGACCCAACGAGAAATGCCCCAAATCCCACTTACCAGTACAATATCCCGAATAATGCCCCATCCGGTACCAGCAATGGCAGCAAGGTGAGCAAGTAAACCTCCTTTCCAGGTCTGGTTGCGCTTTCACAAGACACTTAACATTTCATTAACGCGGCTCGGAACGGTTTTACTTCTTATGGTAATCGTAAAGGTGAGAAAGTATAATTGAACATAAAAAACTAACGATCATGAAAAAGATACTAATGGCGCTTACAATGACAGGATTGACTTATTTAAGCGCGGAAGCACAGACAAACAATACAAAGAGCTGCGAGGTTAAACAAACCCAGGTCTGCTCAAAAGGGCGCGATTGCTACAATACAAAATACGCCGAGAATTTTAAGGTATGCAAATGCAATGCCGGCTACTTCATATGCTGTGAAACGCCTAATAACGCTAACTCTACGCATCCGGCAGTGACCTATGCCAATCAAAATCCTTCTTACTACCAATATGATAATACCTATTATCCACCGCAAGTTGAGGCGGTAGATCAACAGGCATTCGCTACACCCCAGTCACAGTCATACGCAGGTTATAGCGTGAACAGGGCAAGTTCTTATGAAGGGTTTTATCCACGTAAAAACAAAATGAAAGTTTGTTATGTAGGAGACAATGTAGCCGAATTAACACGTGCCCCTTATAAAGGATGCCCAAGTCCACAGGATGACGGGCCTGAACTGAACAACATGCGTAACGTGAACGTAGTTACACCCGCACAGTAAAGAAAATTAGCCAAAACCCTAAAAAATGGTAAAAGAGTAAAGACATACCTATTGTCTTTACTCTTTTTGTTTTTCATAAAATTTTGAAACAGTAGTATCTTTATTCCATGAATAAAATATTGCTGGCGCTGGTGATCATCGGCACGTTTTATATTAATGCTGCAGCGCAAAAAACAAATCATAAAGTGGGCCACCTCACGAGGCACAAAAAAGCAGTGGTAAAGGATACGGTGATCATGAACTTCAAAGTGTGCAAGAGCGATAATGGTTATGCCATTTGCGGGGAAGCGCCTGGCAGTAATAATTCCACTTATGAAGAGCCATTAAAACCCGAAAAACATCCCGTATATGAAGCTGACCGATCGGGTGTGATAACCCTGAAAGGCAAGCCGGAAGTTCCCAAAGTAAAATTCCCGATGGATAAACCCGGCCCGGAAACCCAGTCAGGGACCTGGATCGGTGTATGTTCCTGGAATGGAATATGGTAAGCTATATCGGTTCAATGCTTTCTTCCTGCTGCAACCACTTTTTCTCGTTGTAGTGCGTCACAAAAACATCAAGGTTATAGCGTGTTTTCAGATAAGCCGCCAGTTGGTTTGCTGCATAAACAGACCTGTGCTGGCCACCTGTGCAACCAAATGAAACGCTGAGCTGCTCAAAACCACGGGCAATATAATCATCCACATTTATAGACACCAGCGCATACACATAGTTCATGAAATCGGGCATACGCGTCTCGCGCTCCAGGAACTGGCGCACCATCTCATCATTACCGGTAAGATATTTATAGGCTGCATACCTGCCGGGGTTTAGAATACCCCTGCAATCAAACACATAACCGCCACCATGTGGGCTCGTAACCTTTGGCATGCCTGCCTTATAGGAAAAGCTGCAAATCTGCACTTCCAACTTGGGCTTTTCATCTCCAGCCACCATCGCATATTTGTCCTGCATTTCCTGCGATGATATTTTTTCCAGTAGGGATCTCAGTTCGGGGTAAGCGGGTGTTTGCGGATGATCTGAAAGGAATATTTCCAGGTTCTTTAAGGCCGGGCCAATGCTGGTTACAAAATGCGCCTTGTGCTGCAATAACCCGCGGAAACCATACGATCCCAATACCTGCAGCAAACGTACCAGTACAAACTGCACATATCCGCGCCTGAAGTGTATTTCATCCATGCGTGGCACATGCATTTCACTTAGCGTGCTTATATAACCATTAAGGAGGTCTTCTTTCCATGGCTTGGGTAATTGCGCCCTTGCCTGCCACAGCAGTGATGCTATATCATATTGCGGCGGGCCCTGCATTCCCCCCTGGAAATCAATAAAAAATATCTTGCCCTCATGCACCATTATGTTACGGCTCTGGAAGTCGCGGTACATGAATGTTTGCGGCTGCACACGCCCAAGGTCTTTACTCAGCAGCTCCATTTCGCTGATGAGCAACGACCTGTCGTATGGTATATTCTGCAGATCGGCAAAGTAATATTTGAAGTAAAGCAGGTCGGCCATTATCGCCTTCTCGTCAAACTGGCGGGAGGCAAAGCATTGTTTGTAATCCACTTCCCTTCCTGCTATCCATTGCACTTTGGCCAGTTGGGCCAGCCCCTTATGGTATAGTTTACGCACCGGCTCGGTATACCCGTCTTTAATAACAATATCGAAAAGAGAAGTCTTGCCAAGATCCTGTTGCAGATAAGCGCGACGGTCCTTGCTCGTCCTGTATACTTCAGGTACATTCACCTGGTGCTTGCGAAACAGCTCTGTAAAATAGAAATAGGTATTGTTCTCCGCTACATTAGTATTATAGGTACCTATGGCTACCGCTTTCCCACAGGATAAGCGGTAATAACGGCGGTCGGAACCCGAAACGGCAAGCGCTTCAATAGTTTCCGGCTTTTTTTCAAAGTGCTCTTCAAATAACTTTTCTAAAATGGCGGTTATCTGAACTATCGATTTATTAGGTGTTATCATTCTATCTCTTCATTTGGCCCGCAGATTATTCCTTTCCCGGGTATTCGAATAAAAATACTTTTCTCTTCGCAGTGGAAAAATTGTTCCACTCTCCCCCTTCCATGTGCACACCCACCATACCGCAGGTAGGCATATTATCTATGCTGAATTCCGGTGAAAGCTGGTTCACAAATTCCGTGATACCCGGATTGTGTGCTACAATAAATACCGTTTTCACAGAATCAGCTATCTCGTAGATCACCTCTTCAAAAACCGAGGGGATGCAATGATACAATTTTTCTTCCCATTTAATATCGGCCTCATCATAACCCACTTCTTTTGCTATTCTTTTGGCCGTCTGTCTTGTTCGTTTCGCGCTGCTGGCGATAATAAGATCAGGGATAACATGCAGGGCCTTAAGTTTTTCTCCCATTGCAGGTGCTTCCACTTTTCCCCGCTCATTGAGTGGCCGCTCAAAATCGCTTTGTAGCGGGTTTGCCCAGCTGCTTTTGGCATGCCTTATCAATACTAATGTCCGTTGCATAAGCAATGGCAAAAGTAAAGAGTATTTGGTAGTCGGTTCTTGTTTTTTTCACGGGCGCGTCACATGAACTACTATTTTTCAGCATTCCAGATAAGCTGCTCCAGTTCCTTCCGGTCAGCGATCAGGTATGCGCGGTACTGGTCGGTATATATCCACTTTTTTGATATCGGATCAAACTTTTCCGGAATTGCACTCCAAAGTACTTGTTTATCATTGTTTACAATAAACACTTTTGGGTAAGGGAGGCCCATCATTACAAGCAGTGACTGGTCCGGTAATTCCGTTACGGAACCGCCGGAAACAAAACGTGAATTTCTGACTGCCGAAAGACCATCCTTTTCTACTGTACACTGGTATTCCCATATTTTTTTCAGTCCGTTCTCACCGGGGCCGGGCTCCTGTAACTTAACGATCGTTGGCAGAGATGTATTGCATGAATTATTATTGAACAGGTATAAATAATCTTCAGGCGAACGCTTGCATGAGTGTTGGCCACAAAACAGGTTGTTTTCTTTCCTGGTTGCACCACGCTTATATAGCGGACCATATGTATTTAGTACATTTCCTTCCGGGTATTTGATCTTTACAATACGGCTTATGTTTTTTATACCTAAATAAATAACCTTGTCCTTTTCGTCGAAGAAAAATGAATTTTCGTGAAGATCAAAATCGTTGGGAGAACAATCAACAGTTCTGCGCATGGCGAGATCTGAGCTATTTTGATATTGCAGGCCGCTCCATTCCCAAACCGTGTGGCAATTTTCATCGACCTCTATAATGCTGCTATACCGTTTGCTCCGAAAAAAACCGGAACTGTCATATACATATTGCGGAATGCTGTCGGGAATTATTGGCCGTACCTGCCCGGTAAGATCTTTATACACCATACCCATGTAATGACCGTTGCTCAAACGGGTGAATTCATGATGCAGCCCAACTGCTTCGTTGTGTGGATATTGCCATAAAATAGCCCCGTTATAATTGATCTCGAACGGGCGGTTCCCGGTAAAGAATGTTATAGTTCCCTTGGGAGTTACCTTGATATCACGGGGCGCTACAGCATTTTTAGGCGCCCTCTCGGTACCGGGAAGAAACCACACAGGGTTTCCCTTCATATCATAGAGCGCCATGTTACCATCAATGAAAATATAGGCGTCCTTGTATGTTTGCGCCCCTTTAATTATCCGGAGGCGCGTCATGGATGTGTCTGCTTCTGCCGTCATCTTAACCGCAAAATGATGAAACTCTCCCTTGCCCGCAGTGTTGCCTGCCGTATAAAAAGTAACACGCCACGTATACCGCGCTCCAAATGACGGTACTTCGGCAATAATTCTGTTGTCTGTTGTCGTTAAAGATGTGGTGATATTTTTTTCAAATGCGCTGTCCGACTGAAAAACCCCTTTGGCGACATCGATATTATATTTTATTGCCCCGGGTTGTGCGGGAAATGAAAAACCGATAAGCCGGTAGGATAGTTTGTCACCTTCATGCGGAAAAACCTGGGCATTTAATTGGAAACAGGTGAGAATAAAAATTATAACAATGTTTAATGAATTATAATTCATATAACATACGGATTTTGCAAATATATGCAATTCATCCGATTTAAATAGAAAAAGTGGCCCGGGGAGGATGTTATACCTGCAAATGGAGTTTCTAACGAGCGATAGGGGCCAGCCGTTATGCCTGCTTGTAATATTTCAATTCCAGTTTTTCCCCATCAAACACAGCATAGCTATCATACCGCAACCAGTCGCCGAGGTTCACGTACATGCTGTTTTGGGGTAAGGGGTACTCAATAGCTATATGCCTGTGCCCGAAAATAAAATAATCTATATGCTCCTGCTTTAAATGCTCCAGGCAAAACTTCACCAGCATCTCCTTTTCCGGCCCAAGGAATTTTTTCTCGGGCGCATCAGCATGCTTGGGACCCAGACGGCTGAACCACGATGCTATTCCTACACCGGTATCAGGGTGCACCCGCCTGTAAAGCCATTGCAGCACACTGCTGCTCAGTACTTTTTTCAGGAATTTATACCCGTTATCACCCGGTCCCAGGCCATCTCCATGGGCTATAAACAGCTTCTTCCCATTGAATTCCCTTGTGATAGGCCCATAATGTACGGGTATGTTGAGTTCCTCTTTAAAGTACCCCATCATCCAGATATCGTGGTTGCCGGTAAAGGCTTCTATCTGCAAGCCGCTATCGCTAAGCTCGGCAAGCTTGCCCATAAACCTGCTGTGGCCTTTTGGTATTACGTTCTTGTATTCAAACCAGGTATCAAAAAGATCTCCCACAAGGTATAGTATCTCCGCGTCGGCCTTTATCTCGTCCAGCCATTGGCATATACGCTTCTCACGCGCTATGCTGGATGCGCGGTCAGGTATGCCCAAATGAAAATCGGAAGCGAAATAAACTTTTTTACCCTGTGGTAATTGCATTAAAAAATCAAAAGTTAATAGTCAAAAGCAAAAGTAGTTATGCAAATGTAGTTTTTGCAAATCAGATAGGCGATAAAGTTTAATCAAATATGTTTAGTCAGACATTTGTAAATTTTATGTAGCGCTGATCTCAATTAAATACTTTTCCGTAATTTTATTTCATTCAAAGCTATTTTTTTCATTTTAAACGCAGCATAATGATTTGTGCGGGAAGGGACTGTGTGTATGCTATTTTTTTTGTGTTATGTATTTGTGCGCAGAGTACTGCGGCAATCGGTAAAGGTGATAAAGAAGGTAACCCTGTAAGACCTTCTCCTGGTGCGTTTCCTGGCGTTGCTACTCCTACAGAATTTCAGTGGAATGAACATAGTAAACTGTCCTGGGAGGATTTCCGGGGCGGTATCAGCACTATGGATGATGAAGCCGCTGCTGCCACACACTGTGGCATTGGTTTTAAAACCAATACACGCACTTCGGGCGATAAGCCGGAGATCATCGTTTACAATACATTTTATGTAAACAAATCGTGGGTGCGCGCAGATGCCAAACTGCCGGAAATACTGCTGCATGAGCAGGGCCACTTTGATCTGTGCGAAATATACACCCGCAAACTCAGGGAGCGTATGAAAAAATTCGACTTCAATGCACGCGATATCAAGCTTGCGTTAATGTCCATCTATAACGAGGTAAGCAACGAATATGAAAAGCGCCAGCAAGCCTATGAGCGGGAAACAATACATGGCACTAACCTCTCAGAACAAAAAAGATGGGTGGAAATGATAGCCCGGGAATTATGATCCCTTTTTCTTAGAAAAGAAACGGCAGGAAAATCCTGCACTGACAATACTTTGCTTATCATAGCCGGCATCTGCAAATACGCTGAATCTATTTGAGATATAGTACCGCGCACCGACCTTTACATAAAAGGTGGCTGTATGGTTAAATTTAATGGCCGTGCTGTCACCTGTCGGATAAGCACTATACCGGATATTATTCAATTCAATACCCACCCCCGCAAAAGGATCCAGGTTCTTAACCCTGATAACATCGCCGAGATGGTAATACCCGGTTAATCCGCCACTGAATGACCTGAAAACGTCTGCTTTGTAACGCACGAACGGACCATTATTTCCCTGGTAAAGCTGGCTGAAGTTGTATATGAATGCGTCGTAACCAAATGTTGCCGCAAGGCTGATATGCTTGCTTAAGCCATATTCCAGTTTCACCAATACAGGCGCAAAACCTGAAGTATTGTTCTTTTCAAAGCCTGATGGCAGAGAATAGTTATTTCTGTAGCCGTCAATAAAACCGAGGCACACCGTTGGCATTATAGAATGGCGCTCATAGGTGTCGTGTCGTTCTGCCGGACTGTGATTAGCAGTATCCTGCTGTGCACTGGCAGCAATGGTGGCAAACGCAAGTATTGTAGCGAACAGTATCTTCATATCAAGGGGGCAAGCTAAGAAACAAACGGTAATTTTTGCAGAATATTATACTAAAAGTCATTTTTACAATTAGGTCATATACACCGTCTTATTTGCACTGTAGCGGGTAGAGACGC
>CAIJNJ010000323.1 GCA_903821975.1 uncultured Bacteroidota bacterium | reverse complement strand
TTGATCATTATCCTTTCTTCCCTGAACTCCTGCAACAGATCATCTTTAAGGGTGGTTAATGCCATTCGTAAAGATTATTTTATACAAATATAACGTTGTGATAAAGCAACCCTGTTAATAAGTATCCACAGGGTGTTAATAAAGTAGGGTAACGGTATTTACTGCCCGCCGAAACCGTGATGTAAAAAGCGAGGCGCCTCACAGGGCGCCTCGCTTTGCTATTCGTTCTGAAAACTATTTCTTCTTTTCCTTTTGCTGGGGTTGTGACTGAGGTTGCGACCTTGGCTGCTGCCTTTGTGGTCTTTGCTGCTGCTGGGGCTGTTGCTGCTGCTGGTGTTGATATTGCTGCTGATTTTGTTGTTGGGGTTGCTGGTGTTGATATTGTTCCTGTTGTTGAGGCTGCTGGTGCTGCTCCTGCTGATATTGCTGCTGGGGGCGCTGATGCTGCTCTTGTTGGTATTGCTGGTGCTGTTGGTTTTGTTCTTGTTGGTATTGCTGTTGCTGATGTTGTTGATGCTGCTCCTGCTGGTATTGTTGCTGGTGCTGCTGATATTGCTGATTCTGAGGTTGCTGGTTTTGCATTTGCTGGCGTTGTTCCTGCCTGAATGCGGGTGGTGCAGTCTGGTGATTCTCGGAAACGGCTTCCGGCCTTACCGGGTGTGCGTTGCCCTGAATTACGTTAGACGGGCGGGCTGTTTGCTCGCTTTCCCTGCTGATGGCCGGGCGATAAACGCTCACTTCATGTCTGCCCATATGGCTTTCATTGGCATCACGGGCATCGGAGACACGGTAAACCTCCACGCGATGGTGTGTTTCCCTTTCTATTTCTTCCCTGCGCGGACCATAGTAGCGGCTATCGCGGTCATTATAGGTAATATAATTGGTGCGGTGCACGTACATGCCCATATCGCCGCGCTCATAATAGTTGTATATATTGTGGTGGTACAGGTAATTGGGGTTTACAAACACCCAGTAGTTGTCAGGATATTCGTACATGCCGCCGTATACATGACCGGGACCCATTGGCGCCCATCCATAGTAACCGCCGCCGGTGCGCCAGCTCACCCATGCCGGAGCCCACTCATAGCCAGGTATCCATATCCATCCGTAGTATCCATTGTATGTCCAGCGGCCATAGTGGTACGCGGCCCATCCCCAAGGAACATCTGAAACCCACATGTTGCCATTGTCGGTCATTACCCAATGTCCGTCAGTGGCATACGGGCGAAAGCCGGGTTCCACATTCGGCACCCATACATTACCATATTGCGCATCATAAACCCACTGGCCATAGGGGGACATCTGGTCATAAAAAGCCTGGTAAGACACTGCCACGTTCTGGGCGGCTGCTTTTTGTGCAGGAATACCGATAAACAGTAACATCGCAAGGGCTATGAGCCGGAAATGATTTTTCATCATATTATTTCAGTTTAGCGCTATTGATACTCAATAACGATCAATAGCTTATGGGTTCAAAGATATTATTTTTCAAGAAATTGGACATTTATTTAAATCTTGCATTTATACTACATATAACGTGCTGGGAAGCATTTTTCTTATTTGATCTAAATATCAAAAAATCAAAATTCAAATCTCCGTACCTTCGCACACCTTTTATAATAGATGAAATACGAAAAAGAAATATCACTGCGCCGCACATTTGCCATAATATCCCACCCGGATGCCGGTAAAACCACGCTTACCGAGAAGTTGCTGCTGTTTGGCGGCGCTATACAGGTGGCGGGAGCTGTGAAAAGCAATAAGATAAAGAAACATGCTACCAGTGACTTTATGGAGATAGAGCGGCAGAGGGGTATCTCGGTGGCTACATCTGTAATGAGCTTTGAGTATAACAATACACTGATAAACCTGCTGGACACCCCCGGTCACAAGGACTTTGCCGAGGATACCTACCGTACACTTACGGCGGTAGACAGCGTAATACTGGTAATAGACAGCGTGAACGGGGTGGAAGACCAGACCCGCAAACTGGTAGAGGTGTGCCGTATGCGCGACACGCCGGTTATCGTATTTGTAAACAAACTGGACCGTGATGGTAAATTCCCGTTCGACCTGCTGGATGAGATAGAGAAGGAACTGAAGTTATCGCTGCACCCACTCTCATGGCCCATAAATATGGGCAAGGAATTCAAAGGGGTTTATAACCTGCACGACAGCACGCTTAACCTTTTTACTGCAAGCCAGAAGTCGACAGAGGAAAATACGGTGCCTATAGATGATCTTAATGACAAACTGCTTGATGAAAAAATAGGGGAGCGCGATGCCAACCAGCTTCGTGAAGATGTGGAGCTGCTGCAGGGGGTGTATGGCGCGCTGGATGTGCAGCAATACCTTGATGGCCGTATAGCGCCTGTATTCTTTGGCAGCGCCGTAAATAACTTTGGCGTGAAGGAACTGCTTGACACCTTTATACGCATAGCGCCAAGGCCACAGGGCCGCAATACGGATAAGCGCTACATAGCGCCGGATGAAGATAAGTTTACAGGTTTCATTTTTAAGATACACGCCAACCTCGATCCCCGTCACCGTGACAGGATCGCGTTTTTACGGGTATGCTCGGGCAGGTTTGCGCGAAACACTTATTATAAGCATACCCGCCTTGATAAGGAAGTGCGCTTCAGCAATCCATATTCTTTTATGGCGCGGGAAAAGGACGTGATAGAAGAAGCGTATCCGGGTGATGTGGTGGGCTTGTTTGATACGGGTACTTTTAAGATAGGGGATACGCTTACCGAAGGTGAACAACTTCAATTTACAGGGATACCTACCTTCTCGCCGGAGATATTTAAAGAGCTTGTGAATAAAGACCCAATGAAAACCAAGCAACTGGAGAAGGGCGTGATGCAGCTTACCGATGAGGGTGTGGCACAGCTTTTCACCCAGCATGGCGGGCACCGCAAGATCATAGGTTGTGTGGGTGAACTCCAGTTTGAAGTGATACAATACCGCCTGCTGCAGGAATATGGTGCAGCCTGCTCATTCGTACCACTCTCCTTTTACAAGGCCTGCTGGATCACCGGGGATAAAAAAGCCATTGAGGATTTTGCCCGATTTAAGCAGAATAACATCATGGAAGATAAAGACGGCAACCTCGTATACCTGGCCCAGAGTGAATGGTTCCTGAATACCGAACGGCAAAATAACCCGGCTATAGAGTTTCATTTTACTTCGGAGTTTAAGACGGCGAGAAACCCCCAAACCCCCTAAAGGGGGCTTCGCTTGTGAATATATCCGCTGCCTTAGTGGATTAATTTGGCTTGGCTTGTATTTCTTTTAATCGTTATAATATATTGTCTATTTTTACGTTTCACATAAAATCAGTTTATGAGAAACGTAAAACATCTTTTGGTATTTACACTGGGCTGTAGTTTCGTGATGCTATTACTAGCATCGTGTTCCGGAAATGGGTCGCAGGCAAATAATAGTGCTGATACCACCGCAAAAGGGCATGTGCCTAAAATGAGCGCTAAAGAAAGACTAGCTAAGAATAATATTCTTGAAAGGCACAATTCCTGGGCTAGTATGCCGTTGCTGGGAAAAGTAAAAACATTTACTGAAACAAGATATAAACTGTCCGACAAAGGAGTGAAAACAATAGACAATAAAAGAATGGATTCTTTTGATATAAAAGGAAACGTAGCGGCAATGTATTATTACAAACCAGACGGCAAACTTGAATCAAAAGGAATCGCCAAATATGATGACAATAACAATAATGTAGAAGGTGAAATATTTGACATGAAAGGGGTGAAGATAGAATATGGCACTAATAAAT
>CAIJNJ010000322.1 GCA_903821975.1 uncultured Bacteroidota bacterium | reverse complement strand
TTATCAGGTGAGATAACGGCGAATATTCATTGTAATAATCAGGCTGGTCTTTAATCGCTTGCTCAATTAACGAAACCCAAAAACTGTCTTGTTGTATGGAAAAAATCACGGGAAAGCCAGTAAACTATTTCGCCTATCCCTATGGCTTGTGGGATAGTAATGCTGTTGCGCATCTGAAAAAATATGGCTTCACTGCAGCTTTCCGCTTATGGGGTAGGTACGATGACCGCGATCCCCTCTTCACCATAAGGAGAATACTTGTAAACGGTAATTGGAACACGACACAATTGTTAACGGCGATAAAAAAAATATAGAGTACAACAAAATGCCTGTTAGTAAAAACGATGCACGTTCTAACTGATAGTATTATTCATTCATAACATTATTATTGTGTACCCAGACAAAGAACCAAAGAAGCCGATTATGCCGCAGAGCCCTCCTCCGGGTTCGAAATGGATATTCTACATTTTCATCGTATGCAGCCTCATAGGCATTGTCCTCATCAGCAGGAATAGCCCTTCAGAACAAACTTCGTGGCAGGTAGTTAAGAGCACCATGCTTCTGCATCATGATGTAGAGCGGCTTAATGTAATAAACAGGGAAACCGTTGAAGTGTACATAAAAAAGGACAGCCTGAAAAAACCACAATATAAAAACACACCTGCCAATGCGCCACAGTATACTTTTCAGATCGGCTCCGTTGATGCTTTTGAGAAGGATTTGGACCAGGCACAAGCCAATTTCACTGAACCGGAGAAAATCCCTGTTACTTATGCCACAACCCAAAACTGGTTCTCAAACATTCTGCTGTGGGTACTGCCATTACTGGTCATATTCTTCATATTCAGGCGCACGGGCGCAGGCCTGGCCGGTGCCGGTAATTCTGTATTTGACTTCGGGAAATCAAAGGTCAGGGAGTATGGCATGGAAAAGAGCCCGGTTACTTTTAAGGATGTTGCCGGTTATGAAGAGGCGAAAACAGAAGTAATGGAAATCGTCGATTTTTTGAAGCACCCGGAGAATTTCACTAAACTGGGTGCAAAAATTCCTAAAGGTGTATTACTCGTTGGCCCTCCGGGCAGTGGTAAAACATTGATGGCAAAGGCTGTAGCCGGTGAGGCCGCGGTGCCCTTCTTTTCCCTCTCCGGTTCCGAATTCATAGAAATATTTGTGGGTGTAGGCGCATCGCGCGTGCGCGACCTCTTTGAGAAAGCCAAACAAAAAGCGCCGAGCATCATTTTTATTGACGAGATAGATACCATAGGTAGAATTAGAGGTCGGGCATTATCCGCGCAGGCTAATGATGAACGCGACAGTACACTGAACCAGTTGCTTACGGAAATGGATGGCTTCGATGCCAATACCGGGGTCATTGTAATGGCGGCAACAAACAGAGCAGATATCCTTGACCCTGCACTGCTCAGGGCTGGTCGTTTCGATCGGCATATCTATCTTGAATTGCCAAATAAAACAGAAAGGGTTGCCATATTCAATGTCCACCTGAAACCCCTGAAGCTCGACAGCTCGGTAAGCAGTGAGTTTCTTGCCTCGCAAACACCTGGCTTTTCGGGCGCTGATATAGCCAACGTATGTAATGAAGCCGCACTCATCGCTGCAAGGAATAAAAAAATAGCTGTTGATAAACAGGACTTCTATGATGCCATAGACCGTACCATTGCCGGCCTCGAAAAGAAAAGTATGATCATATCGCCGTCTGAAAAGAAGATCATCGCGTATCACGAAGCAGGGCACACTATTGTAAGCTGGGAACTGAAAAACGTTGACCCGCTTGTAAAAGTATCTATTATCCCAAGGGGTAAATCATTAGGCAGTGCCTGGTATCTGCCCGAGGAACACCAGGTGATCACACTATCACAATTCTCAGACCAGATCTGCGCCGCTTTGGGTGGCAGGGTCGCCGAAGAGATCGTTTTCGGGCAGCCGTCATCAGGCGCGCTCGATGACCTGGAGAAGGTAACCAAGCAGGCATACATGATGGTGGCAAACCTTGGCCTGAACAAAGAAATAGGCAGTACAAGCTACTATGATTCCACTGGTCAATACGATGCAACGTTTCAAAAACCATACAGCGAAGCAACCGCCCAACTGATAGATACAGAGGTAAGAAAACTGGTACAGCAATCATACGATCGCACTAAAGAAGTATTAATGAATAACCGTGCTGCCTTAGATACACTTGCTCAATTGCTGTTAGACAAAGAAGTAGTGGAAAAAGAAGAACTGGAAAAGATACTTGGGAAACGTTCATTCTAAATTTCATTAATCAACTAACGCCATTTTGCGAAGCATCGTAAGGCTATTGCATGTATCTGCAGGCAGGCATCTCACGTAATATCATTTCGACATCCAAATCAGCATGAAACGAAATTGCCTGAAAGGCATTAATGTGAATAAC